>JBKOXM010000076.1:0-5719 GCA_046724925.1 Actinomycetota bacterium
ATCGGCCTCGCGCTCGTGACCTTCGTGTCGATTCTCGGGGAAGGCCTGCGCAAATCCTTCAGCGATTCGGTCGAGGAGCTCTTCGTCGCCGATTACTCACTTACCGCTGGCAACGACCCACTGAATCCGCAGGCGGCGCGTGCCGCGCAGCGCGCTCAGAACGTCGAGGTCGTCTCCTCGATCAGGGGCGATGACGGCCAGGTCTTCGGCGAGGACGTTCACGTCAACGGCGTCGACCGGAACGTGACGCGGGTGCTCGACATGAGCTGGCACCGCGGCTCGGACAGTGTTCCCGGCGCGCTCGGCGCCGACGGCGCCTTGGTCAAGGAGGATTACGCCGATGAGAAGCGCCTCGAAATCGGCTCGCGGCTGCGTTTGAAGACGCCGACCGGAGCGACCGTCCCGCTCACGGTCAAGGGGATCTTCGCGGAGCCGAAGGGCGGGTCTCCCTTCGGTGAGGTGGGTATCTCCTCGACGACCTTCGACCGCTCGTTTGCGAACCGCGACAGCGAGTTCACCTTCATCAACATGCGCGGAGGGGTAACCCCGGAGAACACTGCACAGCTTCGGCAAGCCGTCGAAGCGTTCCCGGAGGCGCAAGTGGAAACGCGGGACGAGTTCCGCGACCGGCAGCTCAGCGACCTCGACACCGTGCTCAACGTGCTCTACGCGCTGCTCGCCCTCTCGATCGTGGTCAGCCTTTTCGGCATCGTCAACACGCTTGTCCTCAGCGTCTTCGAGCGCACACGCGAGCTTGGGATGTTGCGGGCGGTCGGCATGACTCGTCGGCAGGTTCGCTGGATGATCCGTCACGAGAGCATCGTCACCACGCTGATCGGTGCCGCACTCGGGATCGCTGTCGGAGCCTTCCTCGCGGCGCTCGTCACACAAGCGCTCTCCGACGAGGGAATCGTGTTCGCGATTCCGTACGGAACCCTCGCTGTTTTTGTCATCGTCGCGATCGGGGCGGGCATGCTGGCGGCGGTCCTGCCGGCCCGGCGCGCGGCAAGGCTGAACGTGCTCGAGGCGCTGCAATACGAGTGACGCTGGGTTGGCAGCGACCAGACCCCAGTGGGACACTACGCGCGTGACGGCGATCGCCGAAGGACTGACCCTCGACGAGACGGCGGTCGCGGAGCTGCACGCCGGTTTTCGCGGGGAGATCGTGGGCCGCGACGACCCGTCCTACGACGAGCACAGGAAGGTGTGGAACGGATCGATCGACCGCCGCCCGGCGCTGATCGCGCGCTGTGCGGGCGTCGCGGACGTGATCGCGTCGGTGAAGCTCTGTCGCGACCACGGGCTTCCTGTCGCGGTCCGGAGCGGCGGCCACAGCTTCCCCGGCCTGTCCGTGGCCGATGATGCGTTCCTGATCGACCTCGGCCCGATGAAAGGGGTCCGCGTCGATCCGGGAGCGCGCACGGCGCGCGTGCAGGCGGGCGTCCTCCTCGGTGAGCTCGACCGCGAGACCCAGGCGTTCGGGCTCGCGGCGCCGTCGGGGATCGTCACGCACACCGGCGTCGCGGGCCTGACCCTCGGCGGCGGGATCGGCTGGATCATGCGCAAGCACGGCCTGTCGGTCGACCGGCTGCGCCGAGTCGATCTGGTCACCGCCGACGGCGAGTTCGTGCAGGCGAGCGCCGACGAAAACGAGGATCTCTTCTGGGGCATCCGCGGCGGCGGCGGGAACTTCGGGATCGCGACCGAGTTCGAGTTCGACCTGGTGCCGCTCGGCCCGACGGTGATGGCCGGTCCGATCTTCTGGGCAATGGAGGACTCGCCCGAGGTGCTGCGCTTCTACCGCGACTGGGTCGCCGATGCGCCGGACGAGCTGATGACGATCCTGATCCACCGCAAGGCTCCGGCGCTCCCCTTCGTGCCGGAGGAGCTGCACGGCAAGCCGGTCGTGATGGTGGTCTGCTGCTGGGCCGGCGAGGTCGAGGACGGCGAAGAAGCGATTCGGCCGATGAAGGAGTTCGGCAAGCCTGTAGCGGACGTCTGCACGGCGAAGCCGTTCCTGACTCATCAGGCGATGTTCGATCCGAGCTTCGTGCCGGGCCGCTGGTACTACTTCAAGAGCTGCGACGTCCCGGGCCTGACGGACGAGATCATCGACACGACCGTCGAGCACTGTTTGAAGATCTCCTCGCCGCTGACGTCGTTTCCGATCTGGCAGATGGGCGGCGCCGTCGCGCGCGTGGGCGAGCACGAGACCGCCTTCAACGGGCGGAACGCGGGCTTCACGTACAACATCGGCGGCTCGACGGCGACGGCGGAGGGCTTCGACGAGGAACGCGAGTGGGTGCGCAACTTCTGGTCCGCACTCGAGCCGCACTTCACGACCGTGTACGTCAACTTCCTGATGGAGGAGGGCGAGGAACGCGTGAAGCAGGCGTACGGCACCGAGAAGTACGACCGCCTGCAGACGCTGAAGCGGAAGTACGACCCGGACAACTTCTTCCGCATCAACCAGAACATTCCGCCCGCCTGAGCCGCCGCGCCGAGGGGAGCCGGACGGCGCCTTAGTCCCCCATTTCGCGCGCCGCCCGACTCAGGTTCGGTCAGGTCGGCCGACTGACCAATCAATCGGTTTCCGGCGCCGGAAAGCGTCAAACCAGAGTTCAAGAAGCGGCCAGACCTGGTGGGCGAGACGCCGTAAACCGAAGTGAGCGGTTCGGGGGTAGCCCGCTCGGGGTCCCTACATGTAAGCCGGGATGCGACGTTCGCCGCGCCGGCTCGTCTGGTCGCGCCGTCTGGCGGGATGACTGCTACCGTTGTCGAAGATTAGAGCGAGTTCGGTTTGCGCTTCGCGCCTTCCTCACCCGTTCGTTACGTCGTGAGGGAGGTGTTTTTTCATGGCAAACGGAACCGTCAAGTGGTTCAACGACAGCAAGGGCTACGGCTTCATCAGCCCCGATGAGGGGTCGAAGGACTTGTTCGTTCACCACAGCAACATCGCCGGCGAGGGCTTCAAGTCGCTCGCCGAGGGCGCGCGGGTCTCGTTCGAGTCGCGCCAGGGCGAAAAGGGTCCCGAAGCGACCAACGTGGCCCCGGTCGAGTAGCGCGTGTTTGATGGCGCCGCGGCCTTCGGGCGGCGGCGCTGCCTTCTATCGAATGGAGCGACAATGGGCGAGAGGGGCGAGAAGCTCGAGCTCGACGTGGCGGTCACCGAGGCTCTTCGCGGCCGCGGCACGATGCTTTGGTTCAACGAGGCGAAAGACCTGGGTGCGCTGCGGACGGACGACGGTGATCGGATCGAAGTGCCGGGCACGGCGTTCACACCTGGCGAGAAGCCCATCGGTCCCTGCGCTGGGAAGGCGATCGAGTTCGAACCGCTCGCGGGTGGCGTCCGCGCGATCGCGTTCGTTCCCGAAGTGAGCCCGCGGCGCGCTCGGCGCCGCCGACGCTAGACCGAGGACAAGAACTACGCCGCGATCGAGCGCGTCGAGGGGCTCCTCGAGGAGCTGCGTGGATGCACGCATCCGTCTTCCTCCAGGGCCGGCAGCACGTCGGGGGACATCTTGCCCGCGAGGCCTTTGCCGAGCGCCTGTTCGCTTTTCTGAGAGGCCGATGAGTTTTGCGATTCAGGCCGGTCTATCTCGTGAACGCGTGAGGCGTCCCATTGAGAGGGAGTGAACCTGGCGGCCTGCGCCTTCGGTCGAAATCTAGGCTGTTGTTCGTCATAGGAGGAAAGACGACTTGGCGGCGACATGAGAGGGAGGAATCGATGAGCGGAGTGCGTCTCCTCGTCGGCACGCGAAAAGGGGCCTTCGTGCTGACCTCGGATGGCTCCCGCGACGGCTGGGACGTGGACGGCCCGCTGTTCGCGGGGTGGGAGATCTACCACATGAAGGGATCGCCGGCCGATCCCGACCGCCTGTACGCATCGCAGACGACGGGCTGGCACGGGCAGGTCGTTCAGCGGTCGGACGATGGCGGAAAGACCTGGGAGGCCGTCGGCAACGAGTTCACGTACGACGGAGTGCCGGGCACCCACCAGTGGTACGACGGCACACAGCATCCTTGGGAGTTCGCGCGCGTGTGGCATTTCGAGCCCTCGCTCGACGACCCCGACACCGTGTACGCCGGCGTAGAGGACGCCGCGCTCTTCCGCTCGACGGACGGCGGCCATAGCTGGCACGAGCTCTCGGGGCTACGGGGCCACAAGACCGGCGAGCAGTGGCAGCCGGGCGCGGGCGGGCTCTGCCTGCACACGATCCTCATCAACCCTGACGATCCCAAGCGGATCGTCGTGGCGATCTCGGCGGCCGGAGCCTTCCGCACCGACGACGGCGGCGAGACGTGGCGGCCGATCAATCGTGGGCTGCGCTCGCGGGAGCTTCCCGACGAAGAGCGCGAGGTCGGCCACTGCGTCCACCGCATCGCCATGAATCCGTCACGCCCGGACGTGCTCTTCATGCAGAAGCACTGGCACGTGATGCGCAGCGACGACGGCGGCGAATCGTGGGAGAAGGTGAGCGGCAATCTCCCGTCCGACTTCGGCTTCCCGATCGCCGTGCACTCGCATGAGCCGGAGACCGTCTACGTCGTCCCGATCAAGAGCGATTCGGAACACGTCCCGCCGGACGCGAAGCTCCGCGTCTACCGCAGCCGTACGGGCGGGAACGAGTGGGAGGCGCTAACGAACGGCCTGCCGCAGGAACACTGCTATGTGAACGTGCTGCGCGACGCGATGGACGTCGACGACCTCGACCCGTGCGGCGTCTATTTCGGCACGACGGGCGGCCAGGTCTACGCCTCGACGGACGCGGGCGACAGCTGGAAGCCGATCGTTCGCGATCTGCCGGCCGTGCTGTCGGTCGAGGTGCAGACGTTGCAGTGATCCGGGTCGTTCTGCCGCCGCACCTGCGCACGCTGGCCCGCGTGGACGGCGAAGTGCAGGTGGATGTCCCGGACGCGGCGACGCAGCGCTCGGTCCTCGACGCGCTCGAGGCGAGCTATCCGGTCCTACGCGGGACGATCCGCGACCACGGGACGGCGAAGCGCCGGGATTTCATCCGGTTCTTCGCCTGCGGACGGGACCTCACGCTCGAGTCGGCGGACGATCCGCTGCCAGAGGCAGTCGCGTCCGGCGAGGAACCGTTTCGCGTCGTCGGCGCGATGGCCGGGGGATAGGCAAAGCCGGGCCACCGGAAGCGATCGTCCCGGTGGCCCGTGGTCGAATATCCCTTAGCGGAGCGAGATCGCGGCTTCCTCGAGCAGGTCCAGCGCGTCCTGCATGCCGGCCTCCATGCCCGAGTCGATGATCGCGTCCCGGATTTCCTTGCTCGGCGCCTCGACGAGGATCGTCAGAGTCGTCCGCCCATCGCTTTCGGTGAAGGTCGCCGTGTTCACGGTCGCGTTGGCATCCGCGTCGGGCGCTCCCTCGTACGCCTCCGTCGAGACGATCCGCTCGTTTGGGACGATCTCGCGGTACTCGCCGTGGAAAGCGACCTCCATCCCGTTGTCGGCGACCGCCACGTAACGCCACTTGCCGCCGGGTCGGAGGTCGATCTCGGCGACGGTCACCTCGCCGCGGTTCGCGTGCCACCAGCGCTTGACCAGCTCAGGCGTGGTGAACGCCTTGTAGACCAGGTGCTTCGGCGCATCGAACTCCCGCGTGATCAGGATCTGCTCGTCGGTGGGGAGCGTCACCGTGGCCGTCCCGCTACTCGTCTTCGGCACCTTCTTCCTCCTTTTGCTTGAGCTCTTCCAACAC
>JBKOXM010000095.1:0-4302 GCA_046724925.1 Actinomycetota bacterium
GTTCTGACGTCGGCCACCATGATCCCACCCCCGCTGTCGAATGCGACCTGTCGCGAGTCGGCCGCCCAGGCCGCTACGAGATAGCCGCTCGTAGAGAGGGGATGTGCGTTCCGTCCATCCGAGCGGGCGACCCAGAGCTCACCCAAGCCGCGGCGAAACAGGAAGAGGCGGCCGTCGGGAGATGGAACGGGATCTCGGGCGGGCCGAGGGTCGGCCGTCAGTTGTGCGAGCCCGGTCCCCCCGCGACGGATCGAGTAGATCTGCCAGGTGCCGGTGCGATTGCTCGCAAAGAACACTCTCGACTCTCGCGTCCGCGCACCGGTTGCCGGACCAGGAACGAGACCACCGAAGGCGATTACGACGAGAAGCGCGGCCAGCAGCTTCGGCATGCGACCGACTCTAGGGCGGAAATGTTACGAGCACATAGCCCCGCGCGGGCTATTCGTCAGCCCGAGAACACGAGGGCTTCGGCGTGCGCGATCGCTTCCTCACGGCTCGGTGGATTGGTCGTGAGCTCGACGATCTCCTCGACGTCGGGGAAATCCGTAGCGCGGTAGAGCTCGACGGTTCGACCGAGGTCGTACTCGGTCCGGCGGTGATCGACGTCGGGACCGAGCAGCGCCCAGTACGCAGCTGGGCCAGCCTCCTCGTAGGGCATACCGACGCTGCCTGGGCTGAGCAGGCGGACGTCGTCGACGGTCCGGTCGTAGGACACGTGGATGTGCGCGGTCACGACGACTCGCTCTTCGATGCCGGCCATGAACTCGCGCACGCGCGCCGGCGGCGTTCGTTCGGTGACGCATTCCTCGTCGCTGCGGGGTGAGCCGTGACAGAAGCAGGTCGGCCCGAGCCCGTCAATGTCGAGGATGACGGTCTTGGGAAAGCCGTTCACGAACCTCCGCGCCGCCTCGTCGTGGTGCGCAGCCATCCATGTGCCGCGTCCTTCGAGGTCCGCGCCGACTGAGCGATCGGCGTTGCCTCGAACGAAGTGGGTTGGGACCTGGATCGCCCGTACGAGCGCCAGCGTCTCGTTCGGAAGCGGGCCCCAGGTCAGGTCGCCGCAGAAGACGACAGCGTCGACGTTCTCGCGCTCAACCTCCGTGAGCACGGCCTCGAGCGCGGGTGCGTTGCCGTGCACGTCAGCGAGAGCGGCTACGCGAAGCGGTGTAACGGCGTCCCCTCCACAGCGTGTTGCGATCGTACGCCGACGCTGGCCCCTTTCACAGGATTGTCTGGGAAGAACTCGGAGAACGCCCGTGGCGCTTAACGCGAGGAAGCCTGAGGCGACGAGTCGCGCGGCGGAGCGGCGGCGGCCACGCCGCCGCGGAGTGCGCAGGTTCGAGCGCGCGCCGCGCGAAGCGTGGCCCGCGCGATCAGTAGCCGGCGAAGCGGCTACGCAATACTCGCTCTTCGGCCACGCCTTCCGCCTGGATCGCGTCGGCAACTCCCTCGACCATCCCCGGCGGTCCTGCGACGAGGTACGTGTAGTCGCCGAGCTGGCCCTCGATGTGTTCGCGCAGCATCTCGGGGTCGATCCGTCTCTGCTCCCCCGGCCAATCCGGCTCGTCCGTCATGGTCATCACGACGCGCAGATCCGGGATCGCCTCCTCGAGCTCCAGCAGTTCGTCGAAGAACGCCGTTCCGGCGCGGTTGCGATTGGAGTAGACGAGCGTCACGTTGTACGGCAGCGCTTCGTCGGCGATGTAGCGGAGCATGCTCCGAAAGACGGTGATCCCGATGCCGCCGGCCACGAAGACGTATTTGCCTCCCGTGTCGCCCGGCAGCCGGAAGTCGCCCTTGGGCTCCTCGACCTCGACGTCCGTTCCCACGGAAAGCTCCTTCAGCGTCCGCTTGAACGCGGTGTCGCGGATCCGGGTGCAGAGCCCCATCACACCGGGCTCAGTGGGGGACGTTACGATCGAAATGTGGCGGCGCAGGCCTCGGTCGTCGTCGTAACCCACGTTCGGCAGCTCGACCCAGAAGTACTGACCGGGAACGTAGTCGACCTCCGAGCCGCTGACGTCGAAGAGGACGAGCAGCGTGCCCTCCGCGACCTCGCGCTTCTCCCTGATCGGCGCCTTCATGCGCGCTCCGGGCCGGCGCCGGTGCGAGGCTGAATTTCCTCGACCTCACCACCCGCGGCTCGCAGCTGGTTCTCCGCGTGCAGGATCCGCTGCTCGATCTGCCAGCGGTCGGCCTGCGACTCGCCTCGCTCGATGCGTTCGAGCTCGGCCCGCGCGGCTTCGAGCTGCCGCTCCGCCTCGTCGCGGTCGATCTCGCGCACGTTGACCGCGTCGTCGACCAATGCGATCGCGCGATCCAGCTCGACCTTGAAGAATCCAGGGCCCGTCGCGTATTCCTCCACTTCGGACTCCGACAGGTGAACGCGGGTCGATCCGGCTTTGAGGGTCGCGACAAGCGGCGCGTGGCGGGCGAGGACGCCGATCTCGCCGGCGGCGCCGGGCACGATCAGCATCTCGGCCGGCCCCTCGAACGCCTGACCCTCAGGTGTTACGAGGGAGACGTCGAACTTGCGGCGTTCGTCCGCCATGCCTAGGCCCCGCTCGCGGCGCCGACCATCAGGACGCACTCGCGGCGGAAAGTGCGATGCGCTTCCACGGCGCACTTTCCGCCGAAATCAAACCCGTCGCAGTACGCCGTTCGGAGCCTTCCGCCGAAAGTCCACCGCGTAAGCGACCTGGACTTTCGGCGGCTAGCGCGTCCGTCTGAACTGTCCGGTTTACACGTCTGAACAGCCACGTCGCCGCCGATCGGCTAGGAGGTGACGCCGGCCGGTTCGGGCTCCTCTTCCTTCTCCGGCTCGGGCTTCTCCTCCTCCTCGCGCTTCGGCTGCTCTCCGCGCGCCTTGGCGACTGCCTGATCAATCGTCCCGATCATGTAGAACGCCTGCTCGGGCAGCTCGTCGTGCTTGCCTTCGATGATCTCCCGGAAGCCTGCGATCGTGTCCTCGACCTTCACGTACTCGCCCGGCGTTCCGGTGAACTGCTCGGCGACGAAGTTCGGCTGCGACAGGAAGCGCTGGATCTTGCGCGCGCGCTGCACGATCAGCTTGTCCTCGTCGGAAAGCTCCTCCATACCCAGGATCGCGATGATGTCCTGGAGGTCCTTGTACCGCTGCAGGATCGCCTGGACACGGGTCGCAGTCTCGTAGTGCTCCTCCGAGACCACGTCTGCCGAAAGCGCGCGAGAGAACGACCCGAGCGGATCGATCGCCGGGAAGAGGCCCTGCTCGACGAGCGACCGCGTGAGCACCACCGAGGAATCGAGGTGCGCGAACGTATTTGCGGGTGCCGGGTCGGTCAGATCGTCCGCCGGCACGAAGATCGCCTGCACCGACGTGATCGATCCTTGCTGGGTGGACGTAATCCGCTCCTGGAGCTGGCCCATCTCGGTCGCGAGGGTGGGCTGGTAGCCGACGGCGCTCGGCATCCGGCCGAGCAGGGCCGAGACCTCGGAGCCCGCTTGGGTGAAGCGGAAGATGTTGTCGATGAACAGGAGGACGTCCTGACCCTGATCGCGGAAGTACTCCGCCATCGTCAAGCCACTGAGTCCGACGCGTAGGCGCGCGCCCGGCGGTTCGTTCATTTGCCCGTAACAGAGCGCGACCTTGTCGAGAACCCCTGCCTCGGTCATCTCGAGGAGGAGGTCGTTGCCTTCGCGCGTGCGCTCGCCGACGCCGGAGAAGACGGACACGCCGCCGTGCTGCAGGGCGACGTTGTGAATCAGCTCCTGGATGATGATCGTCTTCCCGAGGCCCGCCCCTCCGAAGAGGCCGACTTTGCCGCCGCGGATGAACGGCGCGATCAGGTCGATCACCTTGATCCCGGTCTCGAAGACCTCAACCGTCGGAGAGAGGTCGGTGAACTTGGGCGGATCGCGGTGGATCGGCCAACGCTCGACGTCGTCGGACGGAGGAGGCTTCTTGTCGACCGGGTCGCCGACAACGTTCCAGACGCGGCCGAGCGTCTCGTCTCCGACCGGCACTGTGATCGGGCCTCCGGTGTCGACGACGTCGAGACCACGCGCCAGACCGTCCGTCGAGTCCATTGCGACGGCACGAACGCGATCGTCGCCCAGGTGCTGCTGGACCTCCGCTACGAGGACGCGGTCGTCCTCGCCGTCGCCGCCCGGAATCTCGATCTCGAGCGCGCTGTAGATCGCCGGCAGGCTCTCGGCGAAGACGGCGTCGAGAACGACGCCCTTGATCTCGACGATCTTGCCGACGCGGGCGCCGTTTCGCTTCTGGTCAGGCATGGGTCTCCTGGATCGATGCTTCTCGGA
>JBKOXM010000138.1:0-4197 GCA_046724925.1 Actinomycetota bacterium
CTGTCATCCTCACGGTGGTCGACTTCCCTTTCGACCCGACGACGTGGACTGCCGGGAAGCGTCGCTGAGGGTCGCCGAGCCGATGGAGCAACCTTCGCATCCGCTCGAGGCCGAATTCCTCGGGCCACGGGCTCAGGCCGCTCAGCCAGCTGACGTTGTCGGTCAAACCCTTAGACCTCATTCGCGAAGGACTGGGAGTTGTCGTCCGACCAATTATCGGCGCCGCACGGCCTGCTTCTCGTCGCAGGCGTTGGCCGCGGCGCCCTGCCGACTATTCCCAGCCGTATCCGAGCCGCTCGAGGGTTGAGCCTCCAACGCGTCTGACGGCTCGCCCGCGAGCCGCTTACCTTGTCGAACCCGTGGTCGGTTGTCTGCTAGGCCGACTCTTCGAGCTGCTCGTCTTCTTCGCCGGCGGGCGCGCCGCCGGTCGTGACGAGCGTCGGGTTCAGGTCCTTCTCGATCGTCTCCTTCGTGATCACGCACTTGGAGACGTCTTTGCGCGACGGCAGCTCGAACATCACGTTGAGCAGCGCGGTCTCGATGATCGAGCGGAGGCCGCGTGCGCCGGTCTCGCGCTCCAGAGCCTTGTCCGCGATCTCCCAGAGCGCGTCCTCTGTGAACACGAGCTCCACGTCGTCGTAGCCGAAGAACCGCTGGTACTGCTTGACGAGGGCGTTCTTCGGCTCGGTCAGGATCTGGACGAGGTCCTCGCGTTGGAGCTGGTGCACCGCCGAGATCACGGGCAGGCGTCCGATGAACTCGGGAATCAGCCCGTACTGGAGCAGATCCTCCGGCATGACCTGCGACAGCAGCTCGGCCGCCTCGACTGAGTGCTTCGAGCGGATGTCGGCGCCGAAGCCGACGGCGTTCTTGCCGATCCGCTTGCCGATGATCTTCTCGAGCCCGGCGAATGCGCCGCCGCAGATGAAGAGCACGTTCGTGGTGTCGATCGAGAGGAACTCCTGGTGCGGGTGCTTGCGTCCACCTTGCGGCGGCACCGACGCCACAGTCCCCTCGAGGATCTTCAGGAGCGCCTGCTGGACGCCTTCACCGGAGACGTCGCGCGTGATCGACGGGTTGTCCGCCTTGCGCGCGATCTTGTCGACCTCGTCGATATAGATGATCCCGGTCTCGGCCTTCTTGATGTCGAAGTCGGCCGCCTGGATCAGCTTGAGCAGGATGTTCTCGACATCCTCGCCGACGTACCCCGCCTCGGTGAGCGCAGTCGCGTCGGCGATCGCAAACGGGACGTTGAGGATCCGGGCGAGCGTCTGCGCCAGGAGCGTCTTGCCGCAGCCGGTCGGCCCCAGCAAGAGGATGTTCGACTTCTGGAGCTCGACGTCCGAGTCGTCTTGTCCCATCTGCACCCGCTTGTAGTGGTTGTAGACCGCAACCGAGAGCGTGCGCTTCGACTCCTCCTGCGAGACGACGTAGTCGTTGAGGACGGAGTAGATGTCCTTCGGGCGAGGCAGGTTGTCGAGGTCGAGCGTGGCCGGAGTGGTCAGCTCCTCGTCGATGATCTCGTTACAGAGATCGATGCACTCGTCGCAGATGTAGACGCCGGGACCGGCGATCAGCTTCTTGACCTGACGCTGCGACTTCCCGCAAAAACTGCAGAGAAGTTGCTCGTTCCCCTCGCTCGCCCTGGCCACGATGTTCTCGTTCTACCTCGGAATCTCGTCTTTGGCTAGGCCGCGACCGCGGCCTTCCCCGCGTCCCGGCTGGTAACGACGCTGTCGAGGATGCCGTACTCGAGGGCCTCCTGCGCCGTCATGTAGAAGTCGCGGTCCATGTCCTTCGCGACTTTCTCCAGCGGTTGGCCGGTGTGGTTGGACATGATCTCCTCCATTAGACGCTTGAGGCCGATTACCTCGCGCGCCTGAATCTCGATGTCGGTCGGCTGGCCGTGGAATCCGGCTGAGCCCTGGTGGATGAGGATCTTGGAGTGCGGCAGCGCCATACGCTTCCCCTTGGTGCCGCCGGCGAGAATGATCGCGCCCATCGACATCGCCATCCCGACGCAGATCGTCGCAACGTCGGGTTTGATGAACTGCATCGTGTCGTAGATGGCGAGGCCGGCGTAGACAACTCCGCCCGGCGAGTTGATGTAGATCGAGATGTCCTTGTCGGGGTCCTCCGATTCGAGGTGGAGGAGCTGGGCGACGATCAGGTTCGCGATCTGATCGTCGACGGGCGTGCCGAGGAAGATGATGCGTTCGTTCAGAAGACGCGAGTAGATGTCGAAGGCACGCTCGCCGCGCGACGTCTGCTCGATCACCATTGGGACAAGCGGGCTCATGAGCCTCTCCTTCTAGCTTCTGGCGTTTCGGCTGGTCATTTCAGACGGTCGCACGAGCCAAGCTCGTAAGACCTGAAGGATGACATCGCAAGCGACGTCATCGAGTTACTCCTTGCTGCCGGGGGTCCACAGTTTCGCAGAGGTCTCAGGTTTTTCCTTCTCAGGTGTCCACAGTCTCTCGCGTGCCGCCGCGAGCTCGACGGGAATGCGCTTGACCTCGGAGGCGACGCGATCAAGCGCGGCGCGTAAGCGCAGGTCGGCCCGCAGCTGCTCGAACGCGCCCGACTCACGCAGTGCGGCCAGCGCCTGCTCCGGATCGTCCGAAACGGCTTCGGCCTGCTCCCGGACGAGCTGCTCGACCTCTTCGTCGGGCACCGTGAGCTCGAGCTTGTCCGCGACCGCTTCGAGCACGAGCTCGCGCGAGACCGACTGTTGCGCCTCGGCGTAGAGCCGTTCTTGTAGCTCCTGGGGCGAGAGGTTCGAAAGTGCCAGGTACGTGTCCAGAGCAATCCCACGTCGCTGAAGCGTTCGTTGCAGCCCGGTCAGGAGCTCGCGAGCGCGCGCGTCGACGAGCAGCCCTGCGGCCTCGACGTTCGAGGCCTCGACGAGGGCGTCGGCGGCTGCCGCTCGCAACCCGGTTTCGATCTCCTCGGTCAGCTGCTCGTGCAGCCGCCGTTGGATGTCCGCGCGCAAGTCGTCGATCGAGTCGAACTCGCTCGCCGACCGTGCGAGCTCGTCGTCGACGGGCGGAAGGATCTTCTCCTTCACGTCCTTGACGACCACCTGCACCGTGCGTTTCTCGCCGTCGGGATGCTCGAACTCGACAGTCTGCTCGTCGCCGGGCGACATGCCGATCAGCGCCTCTTCGATCTCGGGGACGAGCCGGCCCGCGCCCAGCTCGGCGACGTAGTCGCGCTGCGCCTCGCCGTCGGAGGAGACCAAGTCGGCGATCACTGTGTCTCCGATCGCGGCCGGCCTCTCAACTGGGCCCAGCTCGGCGACCGTACTTCGGAGGACGTTGAGCTCGTGCTCGACGAGGTCGTCCGGGACGTCGGGCTCCGGTGCGGGGACCTCGAGCTCCGTCCAGTCGGCCACCTCTGGCTTCGGCTGCACGGCCACAGTCGCCGTAAAACGCCAGTCCTCCTCGGAGGAGGAGGGCAGCTCGTACCCGTACTCAGGCTGCTCGACCGGATGGATCCGTTCTCGCAGCGCCGCGTTTCGGAACCAGCCGCCGATGTGGCTCTCGACCGCCTCGGTGTAGAGCCGTTCCCGTCCGACCCGCGAGAGCAGGACCGGCATCGGAACCTTGCCCTTTCGGAACCCGGGGATCTTCGCGCTCTCGGCGAGGTCTGAGGCCGCGTGTTCCACGGCGTGCTTCACGTCGTGGGCAGGCACCTCGACCGTCAGCCGGACTTTGTCGTTGGAGATCTCCTCGACCTGGGTCGCCATCGAAGAACGCATTGTGCCCTAGCTAGGTCTTCCTACCGCGACGAGGGGCCGACGGGCCCATTGCGGCCACGTCCGAGTCGTGACACCCTGCCGCGATCGCGAGTACCACCGGGATCGGTACCACTGCCATCGGTCGAGCCGGGACAGGCGCGGCAGCTACCACCTGACGCGCTGATGGGCTGGCGGTTTCAGAGACGGAAGAAGCTGGGACGCGGCCTCACGCTGAACGTCGGTAAGCGCGGCGGCAGTCTCAGCTTCGGATCGCGCGGCGCGAAGCTGAACGTCGGTCGCCGCGGCCTCGCAGGCACCGTCACCCTGCTCGGAACCGGACTTTCGTACGTCTGGCGTCGTCGACGACGGTAGCGAGCGCGACGCGGACGGCTTTTCTTCAGCGGTCGTGGAAGACGGCTTCCACGTTGTGCCCGTCGGGATCGAGGACGTACGCGCCG
>JBKOXM010000106.1:0-4776 GCA_046724925.1 Actinomycetota bacterium
GGCTCGAGGCGCGCCCGAAGAACATCGCGGGCGAGGGGGAGATCCCGATCCGGACGCTGGTCAGGAACTCGCTGCGCATGCGCCCCGACCGGATCATCGTCGGCGAGGTCCGCGGGGCCGAGGCGCTGGACATGCTCCAGGCGATGAACACGGGCCACGACGGCTCGCTCTCGACGATCCACTCGAACGCGCCTCGTGACGCGCTCTCGCGGCTCGAGACGATGGTTCTCATGGCCGGCTACGACCTTCCGGTCCGGGCGATCCGGCACCAGATCTCGTCGGCACTCGAGCTGATCATCCATCTGGAGCGCCTCGGAGACGGCTCGCGCCGCGTGACCTCGGTCACCGAGGTGCAGCGGATGGAGTCGGAAGTGATCACCCTGCAGGAGCTGTTTGCCTTCGAGGTCGACAGCGTCATGCCCGACGGCACCGTGATCGGGAGCCTCCGTCCGACAGGGCTGCGGCCGACGTTCATGGGCAAGTTCGAGAAGCGTGGCGTCACGCTTCCGCTCAACCTCTTCCAGAAGGGCCTGCGCTCCGTCCCGGTCGAGGAATCAGCGGTTCGATGAGGTTCCGGACCGCATCGGTCCTGGCTCTCCTGCTCGGAGTGCTCACTGCTGCTCCGGCGGCGGCGCCGGCAAAGAGCGAGCTTCGGGTGACCGCCACGCCGTCGCAGTTCCCGCAGCGAACGTTCGTCGTCACGCTCCCACGACAGGTCGCCCTGAGGCCTGGCCTCGTCGCCGTGACCGAAAACGGCGAGGTCATCCAGAAGGTCGCGGTTTCACCGATCGGTGGCAAGACCGGAGGTCAGTTCGGCGCCGTGTTGATGATCGACGCGAGTGAGAGCATGGCCGGCGCTCCTCTGGAAGGCGCCATGAAGGCGGCACGGACGTTCGCGGAACGGCGGAAGCCGGGTCAGAAGCTCGCGGTCATGGCGTACAACGCCCAGACGAGCCTGCTGCTCCCCTTCACGTCGGACGGCGCCCAGATCGAGCGCGCCCTCGCGACGACGCCTGCGGTCGCGTACTACACGCGGATGTACGAGGCGATCGAGGAGGCCGTCGCGCTCGTGCGGGAGGAAAAGCTCTACTACAGCGCGATCGTCCTGCTCTCGGACGGTCAGGAGCTTGGCAGCACGTCGACGCTCGACGCTGCGACGGCGGCTGCCCGGAGCGCGGGCGTCCGGATCTTCACGGTGGGTCTTACTTCCCGATTCTTCGACTCGAGCACGCTCGAGGAACTGGCTCAGCGCACGGGCGGCGAGTACTTCGAGGCGAGCTCGCCGAACGCCCTGATCGAGATCTACAGCAAGCTCGGCGAACGGCTCGCCAATCAGTACCTCGTTCAGTACAAGTCGGTCAGCGCCCTGGGCCAGGAAGTGAAGGTGCACATCTCGGTCAAGGGCGTTGAAGGTGCCGCGCTCACGACGTATCGCGCGCCCAAGCTGCCGATCGGCCCGCCGCCGGCGTTCCAGCGCTCGGTCCTCGACAAGCTCATTCAGTCCCCGATGACGATGATGCTCGTGGTCTTGATGATCGCCGGGCTGCTCGCGGTGGCCGCGGCTGCCGTCATCCAGCCGCAGACATCCGGCTTCAGGAAACGGCTCGGGGCGTTCGTCGCCGTCGGCCGGACGAAAGACGGGAAGCGCCAGACGGCGGCTCTCTCGGAGAAGCTGCTCGAGAGCACGGAGCGGTCCTTGCAACGGACGCGCTGGTGGGGTCGTTTCAAGGAGGAGCTCGAGATCGCCGAGATCTCACTCCCGGCCGAGCAGGTCGTCGTTTTGACCGCGATGGCGACGCTTCTCATGGCCTGGCTGCTGAGCATCTTCTACTCGGCCACGCTGGCGCTCTTCGCTGCCCTTGTCCCGTTGCTGGTGCGTAGCGTGATCAAGCATCGGGCCGAGAAGCAGAGGCGCGCATTCGGCGACCAGTTGCCCGACAACCTCCAAGTGCTGTCCTCTGCGCTTCGAGCCGGACACAGCCTCATCGGTGCGCTCTCCGTGGTGCTCGACGACGCACCGCAGCCGTCTCGACGCGAGTTCCGCCGTATTGTCGCGGACGAGCAGCTCGGTGTTCCGCTCGAGGATGCGTTCACGAACGTCGCGGATCGGATGCACAACCGTGACCTGGATCAGGTTGCTCTCGTTGCTGCCCTGCAACGCGAGACGGGCGGCAACTCGGCCGAGGTCTTGGACCGGGTCGCCGAGACGGTGCGTGAGCGCGCCGCACTCAGGCGACTGGTGCGCACGCTGACCGCCCAGGGCCGGATGGCCCGGTGGATCGTCTCCGCGCTTCCGATCGCCCTCGTTCTCGTGATCTCGTTCCTGAACACGGAGTACATGAGCCCGCTTTGGGACAGGACGGCTGGGAAGATCATGCTGGTCTTCGCCGGGCTCATGGTCGTGGCCGGGTCGCTCGCGATCCGGCGAATCGTCAACATTCGGGTCTGAGGAGAGGCTATGACGCTGATCGTCTTTCTCGCCGGCCTCTTCCTTGTCGCAGTCGCCGCTTCGCTGCTCGTGCGGGCCGCGGCGGTCCCGCGCCTCCGAGCTGAGGAAACGCTCGGGAGGATCGACGACTACGGATTCACAGGCGGTGCCCAGACAGAGGAGGAGCAGGGCACCCTTCTCGGCCCGTTCGATGCACTTGCGGCTGCAACAGGGGCGGCGCTGACGGCCCGTTTTGGCACCCGTCGCGCAGACGAGGCGCGAAAGCAGCTCTCCGCGGCCGGCCTCTACGACATCGAACCGCGCAAGCTCATCGGCTACCAGGTCCTGAGCGGAACTGTCTTCCTCCTCTTGTGGCTCTGGATCGCGAGCAGCAGCTTCGGAATCATGCTCGACGTTCTCGGGGCCGTGGGGTGCGCATTGGTCGGCTACTCGTTCCCGATGATGATCGTCAAGCGCCGTGCGCGCACGCGTCTCGAGAACATCGAGTACGACCTTCCTGAGCTGATCGACCTGCTCGTGGTCGCGGTCGAGGCCGGCCTCGGATTCAGCGCCGCGCTGAAGGCGGGCACCGATCGGCTCAAGGGTCCGCTGGGCCAGGAGATGCGGCTCGCCCTGCAGGAGCAGAACATGGGTCTGAGCGCGATCGAGTCGCTCAAGAACGTCATGACTCGCGTCGAGACGCCGTCGCTCCGGTCGTTTGTCCGCGCCATCGTCCAGGGCGAGCAGCTCGGAATCTCAATCGGACAGGTCCTGCGGAATCTCGCCGAGGAGATGCGCAAGCGACGCAAGGCGGCCGCGGAAGAGCGGGCGCAGAAGGCGCCGATCAAGATGCTGTTCCCGCTGATCTTCCTCATCTTCCCGGCGATGTTCGTGATCTTGCTCGGACCCGCCGTGTTCGCGTTCATCGACGCGATCGGATGACATGGAATTGACGCTGATCCGAGACAACGGCGACGTTCTCTGCAAACGCTGCGTCCTTGCAGACACGCCGGTCAGCCGCGCGAAGGGCCTTCTCGGCCGGCGGGAGCCGAACGACGACGAGGGAATCCTGCTCGGAACATGGGCGATTCACACGAGCTTCATGCGGTTTCCGATCGACCTGGTCTTCCTCGATCGGAATTACGTCGTGCTGCGGACGGTGGAGGAGCTGAAACCTTGGCGTTTCGCGCTCAAGCGTGGTGCGCACGCGGTCGCGGAGCTCGCGCCCGGCGTGGTCGAGCGGGCCGGAGTGGAGGTTGGCGAGCAGATCTCGCTCGTCCGGCTCGGTCAGGTGCTCGTCGCAGCGCAGTCGGAAGGCGAAGAGGGCGATCCTCGACGCGCGCTGCGGGTCGCTGTTGCATCGTCCGACTCACGCTTCCTGCGAGTCGTGCGGTTTCTTCTCGCTCGACACGCGTTCGAGGTCGACACCTATCGCGACGTCCTGGCTCTCGTGCGTGACGATGCGAAGCAGGCCGACGTGATCGTGCTCGACAGCAGCACCTCGCTCGCCGTCACCGCGCGAGTGATGCGCGACGTCTCGATCGAAAACCCCAGAACCGGATTCGTCGTGGTCGGAGATCGCTCCGGCGGAAACGAGGAACGCAACGGCGTGACTCGAAGCCTTCGAATCCTGCCGAAATGGGATTCGTTCGACCGTCTCGTTGATGAAATCCGGATCGCATCCGCAGTCGGAGGGCAACGTGAGCTCGCTTGAGGCCTCGACCCAGGCGGCCGAAGCGACCGGCTGGCCCAGCATCTCCCGCATGGTCTCGGGGGTTCTCGCGGCGATCACGATCTTCGCGGTTGCGTGGCGCTTCGGCTTCGGTCTCGAGTTCGTCGCCTCGGCGGCCTTCGTGGCGACTCTGGCCGTGATCTCGGTGATCGACTTCGAGCAGCGGCGAATCCCGAACGTGATCGTCTTGCCTGCGGCTGCGGTCGCGCTCCTCGCGGTCGCTCTTCTCCAGCCGGACCAGCTGAAGGCGTCACTTGTGGGCGGCATAGGCGCGTGCCTGTTCTTCCTGATCCCGGCGCTCATCGTGCCGAGGGCGGTCGGCGTCGGAGACGCAAAGCTCGCGCTTCTGATCGGCCTCGTTCTCGGTGGTGCCGTCCTTCAGGCCCTCGTCGTCACGTCGTTCGCGGCGGGCGCCGTCGCACTCGTCCTGATCCTTTCGGGCGGTGCCAACCGGAAGCGCTCGATTGCGCTGGGACCCTTTCTTGCGGCGGGGGCGGCCTTTGCTCTGGTCGCGTCCGGCGGCTGCTTCTACCCTTAGCCCACTACGCCTGAGCGCTTGCACCATCGTGGGCCGGGGCGTCCGGCCCTGAGACGAGACGCGGAGTGAGTGTGGCTC
>JBKOXM010000230.1:0-10324 GCA_046724925.1 Actinomycetota bacterium
CCACGGCGCCGGATACTAACAACTCGCCCGTGTCGGTCAAGCGATAGGAAATGTCCTGGTTTCCAGGCCTTTTAGCGGACCGCTGGCGAGGTTTTGTCGAGGTTGGGAATCACGGCCCGGTCAGGATCGTGAGCAATCCCGAGTGCGTCGAGCGGCTCCGCGAAGCCGTGCGAGGCGGCTTCGGCGGCGAGTTCGCCCCGGATCCGAGCCGGCGCATCGGGGTCGCCGAACAGCACGGTCCCGAGCGCCACGGCGCTCGCGCCGGCGGCAATCAGCTCGAGCGCGTCGCGCCCGCTCTGCACCCCTCCCATGCCGACGATCGGGAGACTGGTTGCACGGTACGCCGCGAAGATCGCGGCGAGCGCGATTGGCTTCAACGCCGGGCCGGAGTAACCGCCGACCTCGGGACCGAGTCGCGGCCGCAGCGTGCTCTCGTCGAGCGCGAGCCCTCGAATCGTGTTCACGAGCGAGAGCCCGTCAGCGCCTGCGTCGCGCGCGGCGCACGCAAGCTCGGCAACATCGGGAACGGCCGGCGAGAGCTTCGCGTACAGGGGCTTGCGCGTCTGAGCGCGCGCGGCGCCAACGAGCTGAGATGTCGTCTCGGGTGCTTCCTCGACGTTGGGGCACGAGACGTTGAGCTCGATCGCCGACACGTGGGAGTAGTCGTCGAGCCTGTTGGCGAGCTCCGCGTAGTCATGTGCCTCGAAGCCGCCGATCGAGACCCAGATGGGCACTCCGAGCTCCGCGAGCTCCGGCAGCTTCTCCGACAGAAAGCGGTCGATCCCCGGGTTCGCAAGGCCGATCGAGTTCAGCATCCCTGCCTGGGTCTCGGCGATCCGGACGGGGACGTTTCCCTCACGCAGCAGCGGCGTGACGGTCTTCGTGACGAAGGCGTCGAGCGAGCGCGCGATGTCCGGTGCGGCGAGAGCATCGAGGCAGCCGGACGCGTTCAGGAGCACTGGTCCGTTCACGGGACTGCCACCCGTTCCAGGCGCCCGCGCGCCCCGCTCAGGACCGGCCCGTCCACACAGAGGCGCCTGAGCTGGCCGTCGATCTCAACTGCGCACCCGTAGCAGGCGCCGTAGCCACACGCCATCGGAGCTTCCCACGCGAGCTGAGCCGCCGGGACGAGCGCGCGCACCGCCTCCAGCATCGGCTCAGGACCGCAGGCGAGGACGTCGAGATCGTCGCTTGGAATCGCCTCTGTCACGTATGTCGGTTCCAGCACGACCTCGGCGTTCGGCAGGAGGGCGGCCGCCTCCGCGTGCCACTCGGTGCGGAAGCCGAGCAGCGCACGCGGTGAGCCGAGGTGCTCGGAGAGGTACGGCAGCGGTGCGACGCCGATTCCTCCTCCGACGAGCAGCGGACGCTCGACATCGAGCCGATAGCCGTTTCCAAGCGGACCGAACACCGTCAGGCTCTCGCCGACGGCGACCGAGCACAGCGCGCGCGTGCCCGGTCCAATCGGATCGACCAGGAACGCGAGCTCGCCCTTCGGCGCCAGGCACAGGCTCATCGGCCGCGGCAGCACCCGGCCGGGTGCCTCGAGCATGAAGAACTGTCCCGGGCTGCCGGGGTTGAGCCCGCCTCGTTCGACCCGGACGAGCGTGTACGGCCCGACCGGTTCGACTCCTATTACGTCAAGCCGTTCGCGCTTCGGCATCGATCCGCTCCTGAAGCGACTGCGCGATCTCGCTACGCGCGTTCGCGATCGCATGAACTGCTGCGGCGGCTCCCGACAACGTCGTGATGCAAGGGATCCGCGCGGACAAGGCGGCTTCTCGAATCAGGTAGCCGTCCGTGCGGGCTCCTGAGCCCTGCGGCGTGTTGATGACGAGGTCGCAGCGGCCGCGGCGGACGAGGTCGACCACCGTCGGGCCGTTCCCGTTCTCGGTCACCTTCCCGACCCGCTCGACGTCGAGGCCCGCGTTGGCGAGCGCGGTTGCGGTGCCCTCGGTCGCGAGGAGCTCGAACCCCAAACCCGCGAGAGCGGCCGCGACCGGCACGAGCGCAGGCTTGTCGGCGTCGCGCACCGACAGGAACACTGTTCCCTTCGTCGGCAGTGGGCGCCCCGCCGCGCGTTCGGCCTTTGCAAATGCGGTTGGCAGGTCTTCCGCGCTCGCCATGACCTCGCCCGTCGCGCGCATCTCCGGGCCCAGCACTGGATCCGCGCCCGGGAACCGGTGGAACGGCAGCACCGCCGCCTTGACGGACACGTCGTCCGGCGTTCGAGTCCGCCCCAGGCCGAGCTCGGCCACGCGGGCGCCCATCGCGAGGCGGCATGCGGCCTCGACGAGGTTCACGCCGGTCGCCTTGCTCACGAAGGGAACCGTGCGCGAAGCGCGTGGGTTGACCTCGAGCACGTAGACCTCCCGCTCCGAGATGGCGAGCTGGACGTTCAAGAGCCCGACGACGCCGAGCGCCGGACCGACGCGGCGCACCGCCGCGTCGATGTCGGCCGACTGCTGCGGTGTCAGGGAGGGCGCCGGCAAGACGCAGGCCGAGTCGCCGGAGTGGACGCCCGCTTCCTCGACGTGCTGCATGACTCCGCCGACGTAGGTCTCCTCACCGTCGCAGAGGGCGTCGACGTCGATCTCGATCGCGTTCTCGAGAAAGCGGTCGATCAGCACGCGGCCATGCGCTGCGTCGAACGCCGCGGTGACGTCGTCGGGCGTGAAGCACACGCGCATCGCGCGCCCTCCGAGCACGTAGGAGGGGCGAACGAGCACCGGATAGCCGATTCCTTCGGCGACGGCGACGGCATCGGTCGCGTTTTCGGCTATGCCCCACGCGGGGCACTGCAGCCCGAGACGCTGCGCGAGCGCCGCGAACCGTTCCCGATCCTCGGCGAGGTCAACTGCCTCGAACGGCGTACCCAGGATCCGGAAACCGGCCTGCTCAAGCGGGCGCGCGAGCTTCAGCGGCGTCTGGCCGCCGAATTGGATCACCACGCCCACGGGTCGTTCGCGCTCGCAGACCTCGAGTACCTCCTCCACGCCGAGCGGCTCGAAGTACAGGCGATCGGAGGTGTCGTAGTCGGTGGAGACCGTCTCGGGATTGCAGTTGACCATTACGGCCTCGTGACCGAGCGAGCGGAAGGTCTGAGCGGCGTGCACGCAGCAGTAGTCGAACTCGATTCCCTGGCCGATCCGGTTCGGGCCCGAGCCGAGGATCACGACCGAGCCCCCTGCGGGGCGCTCCTCGTCTTGCTCACCCCAGGTCGAGTACAGGTAGTTCGAGCCGGCTTCGACCTCGCCCGCGCACGAGTCGACCCGTCGGTACACGGGGCCGACACCCAAGCCGCGGCGGGTCGCGCGCACCTGCTCTTCGTCGACGCCGCAACGCGTGCCGATAGCCGCGTCGGAGAGCCCAATCCGCTTCAGCCGAAGCCAGTCGTCCGCCACGAGCTGGTCGAGCGAGCCGATACGGGCGAGTGCATCTCCGATGCGCGCGAGCTCCTCGCGGAACCAAGGATGCGCGCCTTCGGGCAGATCCTGGAGGCCCGACCATGGCGCCGCGGCGGTCGAGTCGAGCTCGCGCGACCGCATCGCCTTCAGGAACGCCTCGGAGAACGTGCGCCCGATTCCCATCGCCTCGCCCACCGATTTCATCTGGGTGCCGAGCGTGCGGTCGGCGCCCGGGAACTTCTCGAAGGCGAAGCGTGGGAACTTGACGACGACGTAGTCGAGGGTCGGCTCGAAGCTCGCCGGCGTCGTGCGCGTGAGGTCGTTGGGAATCTCGTCCAGCGTGTAGCCGACGGCCAGCTGGGCCGCAACCTTCGCGATCGGATAGCCGGTCGCCTTGGAGGCGAGCGCGGACGACCGGGAGACGCGTGGGTTCATCTCGATCACGCGCAGCTCACCCGTCTCGCGATGCCGCGCGAACTGGATGTTTGAGCCGCCGCATTCGACTCCGACCGCCCGGATCACCGCCGCCGCGGCGTCGCGCAGCTCTTGATAAGCCTGGTCGGAGAGGGTCATTTGGGGCGCCACCGTGACCGAGTCGCCCGTGTGGACACCCATCGGATCGAGGTTCTCGATCGAGCAGACGATCACGACGTTGTCGCGCCGGTCGCGCATGACCTCCAGCTCGAACTCGTCCCACCCTCGTACCGACTCCTCCACGAGCACCTGGTCGATCGGGCTCTCCTGTAGGCCGAGCTCGACGCGGCGGCGAAGCTCCGCGTGGCTGGTCGCGAATCCGCCTCCGTGTCCTCCGAGCGTGAAGGCAGGGCGGATGACGGCGGGCAAGCTGATTCCCGCCAGCTGGTCGACCGACGTCACGATCCGCGAGCTCGGCACCTGAAGACCGACGCTCCTGACTGCATCCCGGAAGAGCTCGCGGTCCTCCGCCCGGCGGATCACATCCAAACCCGCGCCGATCAGCTCGACCCCGAGCGCCTCGAGAAGGCCGTCTTCAGCCAGCTCCAGTGCGAGGTTGAGGGCCGTCTGGCCGCCCATCGTCGGCAGCAGGGCGTCCGGGCGCTCACGGCCCAGCACGTCGGCCACACCTTCGGCGTCGAGCGGCTCGAGGTACGTGCGGTCGGCGAAGCCCGGGTCCGTCATGATCGTCGCCGGGTTCGAGTTGACGACGATCGTCTTGAAGCCGTCTTTGCGCAGCACCTTGAGCGCCTGGCAGCCTGCGTAGTCGAACTCACAGGCCTGACCGATCACGATCGGCCCCGAGCCGATCAGACAGATCGAACGGAGATCAGGCCGCCTCGGGATACGCCACCTCGTCCACGAAACGCTCGATGATCGCCCAGGCGTCGTGCGGGCCAGGGCCGGCCTCGGGGTGGAACTGGACCGAGCGCGCCCGCTCGTTCCTCAGCTCCAGGCCCTCGACAGTGCCGTCGTAGAGGGAGACGTGCGTCGCTTCCTTCCCGTCGGTGGGCGCGACTGCGAAGCCGTGGTTCTGACTTGTGACGAGAACGCGGTTCGTCGCCCGGTCGAGGACCGGGTGGTTGGCGCCGCGGTGGCCGAAGGGCAGCTTGAAGGTCTCGTGTCCGGTTGCGAGCGCGAGTAGCTGGTGTCCGAGGCAGATGCCGAGGATGGGCACGCGGCCGAGCAGGTCGGAAACGGTGGTGATCTCCGCGACGAGCGGGGCTGGGTCGCCGGGCCCGTTCGAGAGCACGACGCCGTCGTAGCCGGCCAACTCGTCGGCGTCGACGTCGTGCGGATACACGGTGACGGCGGCCCCTGCTCCGGCGAGCCGGCGCAGGATCGAGCGTTTGCAGCCGTAGTCGACCACGGCGACTCGGGCCCTGCCGGACTCAGCGTACGCGTACGGTTGCGTCGTCGACACGTCCGCGACGAGTGCCCGGCCGGCCATCGGCGGGAGCGCCCGCACGACGGTCAACACTTCTTCGATCGACGCGTCGCCTGCAATCGCTCCGGCGCGCATCGAGCCCGCTTCACGGATGCGCAGGACGAGCGAACGCGTGTCGAGGTCGCTCAGCGCAACGATCCCGCGCTCGTGCAGCCAGTCGGTCCATGCAGGCCCGCGCGCCTCGCGCATCAGCACCGCGCGTGCGTGCGGGCCGGGCGACTCTGACCGCCCGGCGGCCACGCCGTAGTTGCCGACCATCGGAGCCGTGAAGCAGACGAGCTGCTCCGAATAGCTCGGGTCGGTGACGACCTCCTGGTAGCCGGTCATCGCAGTCGTGAAGACGGCCTCACCGAAGGCGCAGCCCTCGGCCGCCACGGAGGTGCCGCGGAAGACCGAACCGTCCTCGAGCACGAGTAAACCCGTCACTCGCGGTCCTTCTGACGGCAGGCGCATCGACCGGTCATTTCAGACGGCCGCACTGGCAGCCCACGCTGCGCGGCCTGACGGCGACACCGCAAGCGGCGTCTCACTCGTGAACGACCCTTCCCGCCGCAACGGTCATGCGCACCTGGCCCTTGAGCGTCTCGCCCAGCAGCCACGAGTTGACGCTGCGGGAACGGAAACCGTCCTCGGTCACGCGCCACGAAGCCTGCGGGTCGAGGAGGACGAGATTTGCGGGCGCACCGAGGACGATCCGTGGCGCTTCCAATCCGTAGGCGCGTGCGGGTCCCGCCGACATCCGCTCGAGGAGCGTTTCCAGAGAGAGAAGCCCGGGCTCGACCAGGTGGGTATTGAGGGCGGCGAATGCCGTCTCCAGCCCCGTGACACCGAAAGGCGCCTCTTCGAAGGGCACATCCTTCTCGTGGCGCGCGTGCGGCGCGTGGTCGGTGGCGACCGAGCCGATCGTGCCGTCGCGGAGTGCCTCGATCAGTGTCTCGCGGTCGCGCTCGCTTCCGAGCGGCGGGTTCATCTTCAGATTCGGATCGAGCGAGCGCACCGCCTCGTCGGTGAGCACCAGATGATGCGGGGTCACCTCGGCGGTCGCGGCCACGCCTGCGGCCTGTGCACGCCGGAGCGCGACGACCGACTCGTGCGACGAGAGATGCATCAGGTGGAGGGAGCGGCCTTCGTACGCCGCCAGCGCGATGTCTCGCTCGACCATCACGCTCTCTGCGATCGACGGCCAACCGGAGATCCCGAGTTCCGCCGAGACGACGCCCTCGTGCATGTGCCCGTCCCGCGAAAGCGTCGGCTCCTCGCAATGCACGGCGACACGGCGGCCGGTGATGGAGGCGTACTGCAGCGCCCGCCACATCAACGCAGCTGCCACCACTGGGCGGCCGTCGTCGGTGAACCCGAGCGCGCCTTCGTCCGCGAGCTCGCCCATCTCGGTGAGCTCTGCGCCCTTCTGGCCTTTCGTGATCGCAGCGAGGAAGCCCAGCGGGATCTCGGCCTCCGAGCGCGCGTCCTCGATGAGCGCACCCAGAACGGCCGCGGAATCGACGACCGGATCGGTGTTCGGCATCGCGAGGATCGCGCAGTAACCGCCGGCTGCGGCCGCCCTTGTCCCCGAGGCGATGGTCTCCTCGTCCTCACGTCCCGGCACGCGCAGGTGCACGTGCGGATCGACGAACGCCGGCGCGAGTACGAGGCCTGCTCCGTCCACAACTCGATGCTCGTTTGTCTGCAGGCTCGTGCCGAGCTGCGCGATCGTGCCGTCGTCGACGCGGACGTCGAGGGTCGCGTCGAGGCCTTCGGGCGGATCGAGCACCCGCGCGCCTCGGATCACGAGGTTGCTGCGCTGGGCCGTCTTCGAGACGAGCATCACGCGACCTCCAGTGGCACCGCTGCCTCGACCGCGACGGGGCCGTGCGTGAGCAGGTCGTAGAGGACCGCCATCCGCACGACGAGACCAGCACGCACCTGTGTCTCGATCAGCGCATCCTGTGCGTCAGCGACGCGCGGATCGATCTCGACGCCTCTGTTCATCGGCCCTGGGTGCATCACCTTCTGCCCGGGCCGCAGCCGATCGGGCGTCACGCCCCAGCGAGCCGAGTACTCGCGGAGCGACGGAACGTAATTCGCGCCCTCCTGCATCCGTTCGCGCTGCATCCGCAGGATGTAGACGACATCGGCGGCGCCGATCGCCGCGATGTCCGTGGCCGTCTCGCAGCCCAGCGCTTCGATCCCGCGCGGAATCAGCGCCGGCGGGCCCACGAGCGTGACCCGGGCACCCATCAACACGAGCGCCTGGATGTTCGAGCGCGCGACGCGCGAGTGGAGGACGTCCCCCACGATCGCGACATGGAGCCCTTCGATGTGTCCCAGCTCGTCCTGCATCGTGTAGAGGTCGAGCAGCGCCTGCGTCGGATGCTGGTGCTTGCCGTCACCCGCGTTCACGACGTGCGCGCCGGTGTACCGCGCGACGAGGTGCGGCGCTCCGATGTGCGGATGCCGGATCACGATCACGTCGGGGTCGTACGCGCCGAGCGTGATCGCCGTGTCCTTCAGCGACTCGCCCTTGTCGACGGAAGAGCCGCTCGACTTGATCGACATCGTGTCCGCCGACAACCGCTTGGCGGCGAGCTCGAAGCTCGAGGACGTCCGCGTCGACGACTCGTAGAAGAGGTTCACCACCGTCCGGCCACGCAGCGTCGGCAGCTTCTTCACCTCTCGCTCGAGCGAGCGCCCGAAGGTGCGCGCGGTCGCGAGCAGCCGCTCGACGTCCTCACGGGTGAGGTCTCGAATCGAGATCAGATGCCGCCGTGGTGGCGGATCGGGCGGGAGCAGGTCCTCCCGCATGACTCGGATGTCAGCCACTCGGCCTCCTCGGGGATTGATGCTCAGACACCGGAAGACCCCTCTTCGGATGCCGCGACCAGCAGGACCCGGTCGACCTCGTCGACCTCGACGAGCTGGACCTGGATGCGCTCACCGCGCGAGGTCGGGAGGTTCTTGCCCACGTAGTCGGGGCGAATCGGCAGCTCACGGTGGCCGCGATCGGCGAGCACAGCCAGCTGCACGCGGGCCGGGCGCCCGTAGTCGAAGAGCGCCTCGATGGCCGCGCGGATCGTCCGGCCTGTGTAGAGGACGTCGTCGACGAGCACGCAGGTCATCCCTTCGAGCGGAAACTCGAGCGAGCTGGCGCGAACGACCGGCTGCGCATGGAGCGGCGCGTCGCCGCCGCGCACATGCACGTCGTCGCGGTAGAACGTGATGTCGAGCGTCCCGAGTGCGACCTCCTCTCCGGAGCGCTCGGCGATGAGCCTCCGAAGACGATGAGCGAGCGGGACGCCGCGTGTGTGGATCCCGATCAGCGCGACGCGATCGAGCTCTTCGTTGTTCTCGATGATCTCGTGCGCGATTCGAGACAGGGTGCGCCCAAGCGCTTCCGCGTCGATCAGAACCTTGTCCGAGCTGACGCCTGCGGCGCTCAGAGCGTCCTCGCAGGCCTAGCGGCAAGCAATATCACTTCGCAACTCCTTCCCGGCCTCACTGGACCGAGTTAAAGGGGTCTACGGTTCGCGCGGGAGCCTAGCGTTTCGCACGGACGGAGCGCGTCGACCGGTACCGCGCAGCCCACTCATGCGCATCGAGATCGCGGGCCCATGCCTTCTTTCGAAAGCCTCGCGCTACGAATCTCGAGTAGTCGCGCCAGTAGACCAAAGGGACAAGGGGCCGCTTGCGTCGGCTCACCACGAGCAGTCCCGCGTCGACCGCAGGCGGTGGATCGAACTCGGCCGCCAGGATCCGACGCGCCAGCGCGAACTCGTACCAGGCGCCCCACGTTGCACCCAGCCGGCTCGAGGGCCACGGAAGGGCGCGTTTCCGTGCCACATCCCATTCAACGACGAGGTCGGCACGGCCGAGGCGCACGCGCGGGTCGTCGAGCAAACGGCGCAACACGGCCGTCGTGACGTGGAAGGGCAAGTTAGCCACCACGCGGAACCGTTCGGCTGGAAAAGCGATCTCGAGAACATCACGACCCAACACCTCAACGTTCGACCAGCGACCGGCAAGCCTGCGCGCGAGCTGTGGATCGAGCTCGATCGCCACAACGTGTCGAGCGGCGCGAGCGAGCTCCGCCGTCAGCGCGCCGCGGCCCGCTCCGACCTCGACGACAAGCTCGTCAGGAGAGATCGCCGCGTCGCGCACGATCTCGGCCGCCAGGCGACTCGAGCGGATGAAGTGCTGGCCTTGGGCTTTAGGAGCGCGACGGGCCTGCCGCGCGCGTCTCGCGCGTCGGCCTGCCACGGAAGGTCACCATGCCCATCTCCTCAGCTCCCTCGGCCGGAATCCTACCGCCTCCCTACTGATTCCACTTGTCCGCCGTCGACTTGCCGTGCCGTTGGCTCTTCGCCCGTGTCGACGTCACGTCGGGCGGCGTCCTCGCGTCGAAGACCTTGGCTTCTGTGTTCGCCATCTCGCCCTGTGAGCGGCGCGCGGCGAAGCTCTTGCCGAATCGTTGGAGTCGTCGGAAGTAACGGTTCATGCCGAGCTTCTGCCCACGCCTGCCGAAATCAACGCTCCGCCACCACGATCAGCCACTCGTAGTCGTAGGTGACCTCCGCAGGCAGCTCCCGCTCGGCGCGAGCCAGGCCTTCCGAGTACTCCTCTTCCGAGATCAGCTGGAAGGTCGAGATGTGGCGTCCTCGGATCTTCGTCAACGCCGTGACTCGGTCGATCGTGCGCCGGCGGGTATGCCGAGCCGTCTTCACGGCCGCGAAACCGGCGTCGCGAAGCTCGTGCTCGAGACGTTCTGCGGGGGCGAAGCGCTCGAGATCGATCTCGAGGAACGAGGGAAAGTAGGTGTTGAGGTAGTAGCGCGGGAAGTAGGCCGGGTCGAAGGTCAGAAAGGCGTAGCGGCCGCCCTCGGCAAGAACGCGGCGAATCTCGGGAAAGGCTCGCGATCTGTCGACGAGGTGCACGACCAGCGTCATCAGCACGCGCTCGAACCAGCCGTCTCGGAACGGGAGATCCTCGGCAGCGCCGAGCT
>JBKOXM010000058.1:0-5333 GCA_046724925.1 Actinomycetota bacterium
GTCGTAGCGGCTCGGCTCGCCACCAGGCGCGACGGTGAAGAAATACGACGCGGTGACACCGCGGTCGAGCTCCAGCGCCGCGCAACGCTCCAGGACACCGGCGGTCGACGGGACGCGGGCAATGCCTTGCGTCAGCGCGCGGGCCCCTCGTGCGGGGGGGCGGGCGAGACGGTCGAGACGACGTCCGCCTGCTGCGCGCGCCGCGCCTGCCCGAGCCGAGCGAAGGACCTGGCCCGGCGTCATGTGCGGGCTGACGAGGTCGACGTCGTGCGTGATGCAGACGGCGAAGGTGTGCGGCGGCGGCCAGAGCGGCTCTAGCTGGGTGTCGCTGCCCAGCTTGCTCCGCACGCCGGCGACCCACTCGTCGATCTCCGGCACGCGCAGCGTCCCTTCGCGGAAGCTGTCGCAGTACGAGTGCTCCCAGCAGTCGTAGGCGGATCGGTGCAGCCGCTCTCTCTCCTCGACCCGCAAGAAGCGCCGCGCCAGCGGCTCCTGGAGCTCGGGGATGTCGACGCCTGAGTCCGCAGGAACGCCCAGCCAGGCCCGGACCGTCTGCTCGAGATACCGGCGCGTGGCCGCCGAATCGAGAGCACGGGAGACGCCCGCGTCGGTCAGTGTCCCCATGCCTGCCTGAGGGTCTGCGCCTCGACCTCGGCGTTCAGCCTCGACCGAGCGAGCTCCAGTGCGCGCTCACGAAGCTCGAGGAGGCGCGGACGGTCGCCCGCGAGCTCGGCGAGAGCGCGGGCGAGCTCGTCCGGCCGGCCCGGCTCGAAGACGATGCCGACTCGCTCGTGCTCGACCAACGGGCCGATCGAGTCCAGCCTCGGGACGACCACGGCCAAGCCCGCCATCAGGTACTCGAAGAGCTTGTTCGGAAGGGTCAGCTCGCTGTTGCGCGAGAGCGGCCGGTCGAAGATCACTCCGACCTCGAACTCGCGGAGCGCAGCGAGCACGTCGGTTGGAGCAACCGGCTCGCGCTCATGAACGCGGTCGGTGAGGCCACGAGCCCAGACGGCCGCCTCGAGCGCGGCCACCTCGGCGAGAGGGATCCGGAGGGTCAGCTCGACGCCGGCGTCCGGCACCGCCGCGAGCAAGTCCTCGAGCGGGCGACCCGGGCCGAGCCGACCCTGGTAGACGGCGCGGAGTGGGCCGTCTTCGAAGCGCCGCAACGGCTCGTCGGCGCGCGCCGGCGTATTCATCACCACGAGCGGCGCAGTGCGGAGACGCAGACGGGGCGCCAGCTCGCGCGCCATGCCGTCGCTGACGGTGACAATCGACCCGGCGCGACGCGCAAGCGTGCGCTCCAGCCCGAGCGTCAGCCGCCGCGTGAGCGGGGGCGAGGGCGCTTCGAACTCCGAGTAGAGCTCATGGGCGTCGTAGACGAGGCGGGCCGCCCACTGGCGGGCGAGCAGGAAGCCGGCCGGCAACGTGCCCAGATCGTTCGCGTGGACCACGTCGACGGGTCCGTGTCTTGCGCCGGCCCTCACGAGCTGGATCGTCCTCCAGAACAGGCGTGCCAGGCGGCCGAGACCTCGTACTTCACGCTCGACGAGGCCCACGTGTCTCGTCTCGGTACCTCCCCAGCTCGCGTGTGCGCGGCCCCCGCGTCCCGCCCGCGTGACCGGGATTCCGTCGAGGGCGAGCGGCTCCTCGCCGGAGATGCGTCCGCAGACACCCACGACGTCATATCCCGCCGAACGGGCCGCGGCGATCTGGCGAAGGGCGCGTATGTCGCGACTGAGCTCCGCCGGCGTCATGACCAGGAGCCGTGGCACCTCGCGGTCTCCGGTGTCAGCCCGCGGCCGTGCGTTCGAGCACGCCTGCCGGTCGCGCGGCTGACTCCCCCGGCTGAATCGCCAGGAGTGAGTCGTAGACGCTCTCGACGGCCCGCGCGTTCTGCACGGGGTCGAAGCGCTCCCGGGCATGTCGCGCTGCTTCGCGCCCCAGCCGCGCGCGGAGCTGCGAGTCGTGGATCAGCTGCCGGAGTGCAACGGCAATCTCCTCGGGGCTGGCATCGTCGAGTAGCACGCCGGTCTTCTGCGGCAGCAGGACGCCCGCTCCGTGACGCGAGCCGGAGGCGACGACGGGCTTGCCGTACGTCGCGGCCTCGAGCACCGGTCGGCCGAGCCCGATGCCCTGGTTCGGGAACGTGACGATGTCGAGCGCCGAGTAGATCTCTCCCGTCTCCGGCGTGAAGGGCAGGAACGAGAAGTGCTGCTCGAGGCCCTTCTCGGCCACGAGCTCCTTGATCGCCGATTCCTCGTCGGTGAGGAGGTTCGTCACCTCCAGCGCGCGCCCGCGAATCGTGCGGAAGTACTCCGGAGGACGGACGCCGCCGCCCATGATCACGAAGTGCGCCGGGGCGCCGTCGTGCATGAGGATGTCCGCCGCCTCGACGAGCTCCGGCCACCCCTTCTGCCGCCGCACGAAGCCTGCGAAGCCCACGGCGACCCGGTCCTCCGGAAGCCCCAGCGTCGCCTTGGCGCCGTTCGCAGATGCTCCGTTGCCTGACAAGGATGCGGGCGGGCGGACGCTGTTGTGCACGATCGTGAGCGGGAGGCGGATCGGGAACCGCTCGGCCACGTCCCGGTCGATCGCGATCGCGGCGTCGCCCCAGCGCTCCATCAACGCTGCAATCGCACGGCTGCGCCGGTCGCGCCCTTCACCGGCAAGGGCGGAGCGGAGGTGCCAGACGACCTTTGCGCCGTGACGGCGCGCGACCATCGCGGCCGCGATCAGCGGCGAGTCGTTCAGATGAACGAGCGGGAAGCGGTGGTTCCGCATCAGCCGCCCGAGCTGGCGAAGGTGTGGCGGCAGAGCGGCCACCTCTCGGCCGAGGATCAGCCAGCGCAGACCCTCGTACGGGCTGTCCCACGCGTGCGCAAAGATCGAGACGTCGCCTGTGTGGACGGTGGCTCCGGCCTCTGCGAAAAGCTCCGCGGCGGGGCCCTCGGGGCAGAAGACGTGTGGCTCGAAGCGCGCGTCGAGGTGGTAAATGAGCTGTGCGAGGCTTGAAGGCGCGCCGCCGAGCTGCGGGCGATGGTGGACGTAGAGGATCGGGATGCGCTCGCGAAGCGGTGCGATCCGCCGATAGATGCTCTCGATCCTGCGGGCATTGCGGGCGGGGTCGAAGTTCTGCTCGGCGTGGGCTCGCGCGGCCCGTCCGAGGGCGCGCCGGCGGTCGGAATCGCGGAGCAGCTCCTCGACCGCGTCGGCAAGCGTCTCCGTGCCGTAATCGTCGACGAGGATCCCGGTCTCGTCCGGAACTACGACGCCGCCGCCCGTGCGTGAGCCCGAGGCGACGACCGGCACTCCGCTCGCCGCCGCCTCGATCACCGGCCGGCCGAGCTCGGGGCCTTGCGACGGGGCGACCACGACGTCGCTCGCGCGGTACAGATCGGCTGTGTCCTGCGTGAACGGCACGAACCGGACGACGTCCGCGAGGCCGAGCTCGCCGACGAGTTGCTTGGCCTCCGACTCGTAGTCGCGCGTCAGGTCTGCCAGCTGGAGGCCGCGTCCGATCACCGTCCGGAAGAACTCCTCGCCGCGCACGGCGCCACCGACGATCAGGAACCCTGCGTCCAGGCCGCGGTCCCGCAGCAATGCCGCGGCCTCGATGAACTCCCGGAAGCCTTTCGATGGATAGACGAAGCCGAAGTAGGAGACGACGGGGCGCGTGGGCTCGAGCTCGAGCGCGCTCTTCGCCCCTGCCGAGTCACCGGGGCGGAATCGGTCGAGGTCGACCGAGTTGGGCACGACGGTCGAGCCGACTCCGAAGACGTCGCCGACGTCGTGGTTGATCGCGATCGAGATCGTCGCCAGTCGTCGGATCGCAGCTCGAACGAACGCGCTGCGCCGGTCGCGGCCACCGTCGGGGAGCGCCGAACGCAAATGCCACACGACAGGCAACCGCTCGTAGCGCGCCAGCCAGGCGGCGGGGATCAGCGGGGAGTCGTTGAAATGGACGACCTCGTAGCGGTGGCGGCGAAGCGCGTTGTGGAACTTGACGACGTGCCGAGGAAGCAGCGCCAGCTCGCGCGCGAACAGGAGCCAGCGCCGGCCGCGATAGGTCGACGCCCAGATGTGCGTGAAGCCCGAGACGGGTCCCGTGTGCACTCGCGCGCCCGCCTCGCGAAACAGGTCAGCGGCGGGTCCCGGCGGGCAGTAGATGTGAGGCTCGAACTGCTCGTCGTCGAGCTCGCGAATCAGGTACGAAAGGCTCGCAGGCGCGCCGCCGAGCTCGGAACGGTGGTGAACGAAGAGAACCGGCGTGCGTGGGCCAAGTGCACCTGCCATCAAACCTATGCTAGTGCCCGTTCCTGTGGGACTGTCCGTCGTCCACATCAACGAGTCAGACACGGCCGGCGGCGCGGCCCACGCCGCGTTCAGGCTCCACCGTGGCCTCGTCGACCTCGGCCACCACTCCAGAATGCTCGTCGGGCGCAAGCTGAGCCGGGACGCCGCCGTCCGCCCCATCAAGCGAAACGATCTCTGGCGCGCGGCGGATCGAGCCGCGGGCGAGCTTCTCGACCGTCTGAGCCTGCAGTACGTCTTCTACCCGTCGTCGTTCGCGGTCGCGCGGGACGATTGGGTTCGCGGCGCCGACATCGTGCAGCTCCATAACCTGCACGGCAGCTACTTCTCCTTCACCGCGCTGCCGCGTCTCTCACGGGGTCGCCTGGTCGTCTGGCAGCTGCACGATCAGTGGGCGCTGACAGGCCACGTCGCGTACTCACTCGACTGCGAGCGCTGGCGCACGGGCTGTGGCTCCTGTCCGTATCTGCGCGATTACCCGAGTCTCCGTCGCGACCGGACGGCGCTTCTATGGCGGCTCAAGCGTGCGGTGTACGCACGCTCGCGGCTGACGCTCGTCGTCTCCTCCAAGTGGATGGACGAGACGGCCGCCGCTTCGCCGCTGTTGCGCCGGTTCCCACGCCGTCTCATCCCGACCGGCGTCGACACATCCACGTTCACGCCCGGGCGGCGCGACGAGGCGCGTGAGCGGCTCGGGCTGCCGCTCGACCGCCGGATCGTGTTCTTCGCCGCCTCCGAGCTGAACGAGCGTCGGAAAGGACTTCATCTGCTTGCAGAGGCGCTGACTCGGCTCGACAAGCCCCCGCTCCTCCTGCTTGCAGGCGCCGGCGACGTTCCCGCGCGGGTCGAATCGCGGTCGCTCGGGGCAGTGTCGGACCAGTCCGTCCTCGCCGACGCCTACCGGGCCGCCGACGTGTTTTCCGTGCCGACGCTCGCCGACGTGCTCACTCAGACCGCGCCCGAGAGCATCTCGTGTGGAACTCCGTGCCTTTCGTTCGACCGCGGCGGCGTCACCGACG
>JBKOXM010000122.1:0-9614 GCA_046724925.1 Actinomycetota bacterium
CCTCTCGAGGCGCCGCGCGCAGCCTATGGGCTCGGTCGGCTCGCGCTGAGTCGCAGCGCCCTGGTCGCCGCGTCGTCAGACTCCCAGGCCGACGGCACTCGCTTTCGGTTTGGCGGCGAGCCAAGCCTCGACCTCCTGCTCGCGTTTGGCCATCGCTAGAAGACGAGGTAGACGACTTCGCCGACGAGTGCCGGCTTCTCCCCGCCCCGGATCTCGATCTCGACGGCGAGGTGGTAGAGCACCCCGTTGCCGCGGCGCTCGCTCGACGTGATGCGTCCCTTCAGGCGCACCTCCGACCCGGACGGGACCGGCGCTGTGAAGCGGATCTTCTCGATTCCGTAGTTGACGCCCATCTGTGCGTCACTGACCACGAGCAGCTCCGAGAGCAGGCCGGGGATGAGCGCGAGGCTCAAGTAGCCGTGTGCCACAGTGGTTCCGAACGGCCCCTGCGCCGCGGCCTCCGGATCGACGTGGATCCACTGATTGTCCCCCGTCGCCTCGGCGAAGAGGTCGATCTTGTGCTGATCGATCTTGACCCAGTCGGTCGCGCCGAGATCTTGCTCGGCCGCGCTCTCGAGCTCTTCGAGCGTCAGCTGAGTCGTCATGCCGGCGCTTCACGCATCGAGCGCCCTCCAGCTCGCCCCATCATCTCCACCATTCCCGCCGGCGTGAGGCCGTCGGGAAAGCGCTCGCCCAACTGCGCGAGCAGCTCGTCGGCGTCCCAGCGCTCATGGGTGACCAGCGGCTCCGTCACGTCCCATGGTCGCAGCACGTTCACCACGCCTCCCCAGACGAAGAAGACCTGCCCGGTGATCGTCTGCGCCCCGTCCGCCGCCAGCGCCACGACGACTGGCGACATGTTCGCGGGGTCGAGCGGATCGAAGCCGTCCTCCGGTGCCGGCAAGTCTCCGAACGCTTGCTCGGTCATGCGCGTGCGCGCGTTTGGTGCGACGGCGTTGACGGTGACGCCGTACCGGCCGAGCTCTTGGGCCGCGATGAGGGTAAAGCCGGCGATTGCGGCCTTCGCCGCGCCGTAGTTCGCCTGGCCCACGTTGCCGAAGACCCCCGAAGGGCTCGACGTGTTGATCACTCGGCCCCGTACGTCCTCGCCCGCCTTCGAGCGCTCGCGCCAGTGCGCGGCCGCATGCCGCGTCGGTGCGAAGTGGCCCTTGAGGTGAACCGCGATGACCGAGTCCCACTCCTCCTCGGTCATGTTCACGAGCATGCGGTCGCGCAGGATCCCGGCGTTGTTCACGAGGATGTCGAGCTGCCCGAAGCGGCCGACGGCGCGCTGGATCATGTGCTCCGCGGCGGTGAAGCTCGAGACGTCGTCGTAGCTCGCCACGGCCTCGCCGCCGGCGGCGACGATCTCGTTGACGACGCTCTGGGCCGGCGTCGAGTCGGTGCCTTCGCCGGCTAGCGAGGCGCCGACGTCGTTGACGACGATCTTGGCGCCCGCTTGCGCGAGGGCGAGCGCATGCTCACGGCCGATCCCTCGCCCGGCGCCGGTAACGATTGCGACCTTGCCCTCGAGGGACGGCATACGACCTCCGTGTACCACGGCGCAACGGTGCTCGTCAAAGGGGAAGCGCGCCGGACAAGAGCATGACGCGACGCGCAACGGACTTGCGCCCTCGAGAGCGGAACGTCGCGGCGGCGAGGGACGCCGACCCTGGTTCAATAGCCGCCGTGGATCTCCGCGACTCGCCTGACGAGGCGGCCTTTCGCGCTGGTGTGCGATCGTGGCTCGAGGCGAACCTCCCCGCCGGCGATCCGAAGGCGTGGAGTCGCGCGATGTACGACGCGGGCTACGCCGGACTGACGTGGCCGGAGGAGTACGGCGGCCGCGGAGCACCGTACTCGCATCAGGCGATCGTGCTCGAGGAGCTCGCGCGCGCCGAAGCACCGCAGCACGTGAACGTGATCGGCCTGGGAATGGCGGGCCCGACGATCATGGCCCACGGCACCGAAGAACAGAAGCGGCGCTACTTGCCGAGGATCGTCTCCGCGGAGGAGATCTGGTGCCAGGGCTTCTCGGAGCCCGATGCCGGCTCCGATCTTTCCGCGGTGCGCACGCGGATCGAGCCGAGGGACGGGCAGTTCGTGGTGACGGGCCAGAAGGTCTGGTCCTCGTTCGCGCACATGGCCGACTTCTGCCTGCTCCTCGGCCGCAGCGATCCGTCCGCGGAGCGCCACGCGGGCCTCACGTACGTGATCGTCGACATGCACGAACCCGGCGTCGAGGTGCGGCCACTCCGCCAGTTGACCGGTGAGGCCGAGTTCAACGAGATCTTCTTCACCGATGTCGCGGTGCCAGGCGAGAACCTCCTCGGCGAGATCGGCCGGGGGTGGGAGGTGGCGATGACGACACTCCTGCACGAGCGCGGCACGCTCGGATTTGCGCTGACCGGCCACCTGGAGTCGCAGGTCCGAAGGCTCGTGTCGCTTGCACAGCGGCGTGGCGCCGACGACCCGATCATCCGCGACCGCGTCGCAATCGAGTGGATCGAGCTGCAGGCGCTCAAGTACACGAACTACCGTGCGCTGACGAAGTTGATGCAGACCGGGATCCCCGGTCCGGAGGGTTCGGTCTCGAAGCTTCACTGGTCCGAGGCGAACCAGCGGCTCACCAAGCTTGCGATGGAGATCCTCGAGGGCGAGGACGACGGCTACTGGCGGCACCAGCAGCTCCGGAGCCGCGGCAACACGATCGAGGCCGGGACCTCGGAGATCCTGCGCAACATCATCGCCGAGCGTGTCCTCGGGCTCCCTCGGAGCAGGTAGTGGAGTTCACCTTCACCGACGAGCAGGAGTTGCTCCGCCGAGAGGCTCGGCAGGCCCTCGACGGGGACGCCGCGCTCGACTTCGAGTCACTCGGCTGGACACCGGAAGGCTTGCGCGAGGCCGGGCTCGGCTTCGTCGACGAGGCCGTGCTCCACGAAGAGGTCGGCCGTGCAGGCCAGGGAGCGGCGTTCTTCGAGGCAGTCGTCGCGTCGCGCTCGCGCGAGGAGCAGCTCGCCGCGCTCGCGCTCGAGGCGGTGGGAGTCGCGCAGAGGGCGCTCGAGCTCGCGGTCGAGCACGCGTCGAACCGAGAACAGTTCGGCCGCAGGATCGGGGTGTACCAAGCGGTCTCGCACCGGCTTGCCGACACGTACGTCGAGACCGAGCTGGCTCGCTCGCTCGCCTACTGGGCGGCGTGGTGCGTGTCGGAGGAGGACGAACTCGCCCCGATCGCGGCCATGGCGGCGAAGTCGTTCGCGGGCGACGCCGCCGTGGCTGCGTGCGAACGCTCGATCCAAGTGCACGGCGGGATCGGCTTCACCTGGGAGCACGTCCTGCACAGCTACTACGAGCGTGCGCTCGCGATTCAGGCCTTCGGCGGCTACTCGCGCACGCTGCGCGCACAGGTCGCCGCCTGGCTGCTGGACGAGTAGTCCAGAATCGGCAGGGCACGATGACGGAGATCCCGCACGTCGAGCACGACGAGGTTGTCCAGCTGCTTCGGCGCGAGCTCGAACCCGGTCTCTACAACGAGATCAGGGAGCTGTGGAAGCGCCACTCGATCGCCGAGGATCAGCGCGATCTCCCGGGCTTGATCTCGACGCTGACCGAGGACTGCGTCTACGAGCTCCGGCCCACCGGCCATCGCTGGGAAGGACACGAGGGCGCCGCCCGCTTCTACACGCAGCTCCTGACTGCGTTCCCGGACATCCACTTCGACCTGACCGACATCGTCATCGGGCCCCAAGGCGTGTGCGAAGAAGCACGCGTGACCGGTACCCATGAAGCCGACTGGCTCGACTACCCCGCGAGTGGCGCGCTTGTGGAGTTCAACGTCGTGATCTTTTTCCCGTGGGACACGGAGCGCCGCCTCTTCAGGGGAGAGAAGGTGTACACCGACGCCGATCGGCTGGTCGGCTACCCCTAGGGCTGCGACACCGTTTAGGCTCACCCGTCAGCCGATGCTGATTCCGTACCTCATCCTCTCCTTGCTGGCGAACATGGTCTCGCTGGCGGTCGCCGACTGGATCTTCGGAAGCGTCGACATCGACGGCTGGTGGCCTTTGATCATCGGTGCGATCGTGCTCGGGATCGCGAACACGATCGTGAAGCCGATCCTCACCTTGCTCGCCCTGCCGCTCGTGATCTTGACGCTCGGCCTCGCGCTCTTCGCGATCAACGTCGGAATGCTGGCTCTGGCGGAATGGATCGCACCCGACTTCTCGATCGACGGCTTCTGGACCTACATCGGGGCGACGATCGTCGTGTGGCTGGTGAACTACGTGCTCTACGGGCTCTTCGAGATCAGGCCGCAACCGAGAACCGCCTAGGCCGTAGATCGAAAGTTCTGCCTGCGCGCGACCGCTACTCGGGAGGCGCGTGGGCCTGCTCCGCGGCCTTCGGCCGGAGTGATCCCCATGCGGCCCCGGCGACGAGTCCTAATGCGAGCGTGGGGACGATGGTGAGGAAGCGGTAGACGAGCACCGCGGCCACGACCGCGGATTCCTCGCCGCCGAAGCCGATCAGCGATGTCGTCAGGCCGACCTCCACGATGCCCACGCCGCCGGGGGTCAGCGGCAGGGAGCCGATCAACCGAACCACCGACCACGCGGCGAACGCCTCGACCACGCTGACGTCGTCGGACGAGACTCCAAACGCACGAAGGGAAGCGAGCAGCACCACGAAGACTCCGAGCTGGCCGGCAACTGTGGCTACGCTCAGCGGCGCCCAGCGCCGACGCAGCAATCCGATTGTGCGCCGGCGAAAGAGCACGACGTGCTCGGCGCTCCAACGAACTTCGCGCCTGCGCGCTACGCGGGCGACGAACCGGGCGAACCGCCACACGAGCACCGCGACTCGACGGGCGACCTTCTCGCTCGCGAGTGCGAGCGCGAAAACCGTTACTGCCCCGACGAAGACCGCCAGCCCTATAACTCCGACCGATTGCAGCAATGGATCACGGCCGCCGGTCAACGTCAGCAGGCCGAGCGCCAGAGCGGGAAACCCGAGGAGTGCGAGCTGGTTCCAGGCGCCTGTCAGGGCGGTTGCAAGCGCGACCGACGCGCTGTCGAAGCCCCACGCGCGAAGCATCAGGAACGCAGTCGCGATCCCGACGGCTGCTCCACCGGGTGCGACGTACGTGGAGGCTGTCGATGCCTGCGTGAGCACGAACGCACGCCGAAAGTTCAGTCCCGGAAGCGCGGCCATCCAGCGCGGCGCGAAGGTGACAAGGTTGAGAACCGTTGCGGCTACCAGGAGAAGGACCGCCTGTGCGTCCAGATCTTTCACCTCGCCCCAGACCTCGCCGTAGTCGGCGAGCCGGGGCAGGACGATGACGAACGCAATGACGACGATTGCGATCGGGATCGCAAGCTGCAGCACGCGTCGTACTCCTCTGCGACGGCCCGTACGAGCCGTCGCCGTCATGTCGTCGGACGGACGCATCTCCGGAAGCATGCGGGTTCTGCCGGAGCCCTCCTAGGGCGCCGAACGTCCAGGCGGCCTCGGACCCCACTTTTGGGTGACGAAGGATCGCCCGGAGCCTGTGATTGTTAGCCGCGAGCGGGCCGGCGCCGACCCGGCGGCCGGTGCCGAGGTGACGGCAACGACCGGACGCGCGGGGCCGAGCAACGTCTCGGCCCCGTCCCGCCGCTGCCAGCCCGCCGACGGTCGTCGCCGGTGTTGTCGATCGTGTCGACCGGCAGATGCAGTCGCCCGCACGGGCAAAGCCCGCACGGCCTCGAGGCGGCGTCGCCGAATCGACGCCTTAGCAGACGGACGCGCGAGTGAATCGCGCGTCCTGACGTCGGCGTCGCAAGCGACGCCTCTGGTCCAAGGCGTCGCCAGCGACGCCTCTGAGCTTGACTTGAGCCTGAGCCAGGCCGACACTCTACGCCGGGCCTGTACAGATCACCTAGCTGCTTCGCCCTGATCCGCAGACCGATGCACTTCGCCGTAGCTGCGCACACGCGCACTCGCAGATCCGCCTGTCGTAGGGTGGCGAAGTGAGCGTCTCCGCTCAGCTTCGCATCGCAATCGGCGCGCTGATGTTGCTGATCGCCTGCGTGCTCGGAGCCGCGTTCTACGTTCCCTACAAGCTGAACGCCCACGCCAACGAGACCTACGTCGACGACGTGATCCCGCTGCGCGCGCTCGTACAGGACCTCGTCCTCCAGGAAACCAAGCAGAAGGCGGCCGTTCAGGCGTATCTCGTCACGCGCGACGAGGCGAGCCTCGAGCCCTACTACGACGCCGTCGAAGAGGCGAACCGCGACATCAGGGCGATTCAGGAGGAGCATGCGCCGCGCCATCCGAGCCTGGATCGCCTGCTCAGACGGGCAGTCCCGCAGATTGCCGACCTCCAAGGCGTCTTCATCGCCTCGACCGCTCCGGCGAACACGGGGGCGCCGGCGCCGCGGATCGCCGAGGTCAACCGGGCCTTCGATCGTTTCAACACGACCGCGTCCCAGATGATCCGCGAAACGGAGCGCTTCGTGGCCGAGGCCGAGGCGGAGCAGCGCTCGACCTATCGGCAGCTGCTGATCGTGCTGGGCACACTTGCGGGAGTCGCGCTCGTGCTCGGCAGCCTTTTGCTGCTCCGGACCCCACGGCGGATCGGAGAGCTCTACGCTGCGGAGGCGCGCTCGCGCCGAGAGGCAGAGGCGCGTGCTGACGCGGCTCGTGCGCTCGAGCACGTGACCGACGGGGTCGTACTCGCGGATGCGGAGGGCCGGATGCGCCTCTGGAACCCAGCCGCGACCAAGCTTCTGAACTTGCCCGGACGCGACGGGGCGCTTGGACGGAAGATCTCGGAGTTCTTGCCCGGCTGGGAGGCGATCGTGCAACGAACGGCGCCGACGGTGGGGGGAGGCCCGGTCGTCGTGCCGGTGGAAATGAGCAGCGACGAGCGCTGGCTTTCGGTCACGAGCGCGTCGTTTCACGAGGGCACGGTGCTCGCGATTCGCGACGTGACCGAAGAGCGCGCGCTCGAGCAGATGCGAAGCGAGTTCCTGGCCACGGCCTCCCACGAGCTACGCACGCCGATGACTGCCGTCTACGGCGCGGCTCGCACGTTGCTGCAGCGTGGCCCTGAGCTCGAGCCGGAGCGTCGCCAATCCTTCGTGGAGATGATCGTCGCGGAGGCAGAGCGGCTGTCGCGGATCGTCGACGACATCCTGCTCGCAAGCAGGATCGAGGCTGGTCGCGTCGACGTCGCGTTGGAACGGTGCCGCGCTCAGGACCTCGCGCAGTCAGTGCTCGAGTCGTCGCGTGTGGCCGCGCCGCCGAACATCTCTCTGCGCTTGGAGGCGCCCGACGATCTCCCGCCGATCGCCGTCGACCCCCACCGGCTCAGGCAGGTGCTGGGCAACATCCTCGACAACGCGATCAAGTATTCGCCCGAGGGCGGCGAGATCTTGATGGCTGTGTCAGGTAACGGCGACCGGGTTCGCTTCGAGGTCCGTGACGAGGGGCTCGGCTTCCCCGCCGACGAGCGAGAACGGATCTTCGAGCGCTTCCATCGTCTCGATCCCGACCAGACACGCGGAATCGGCGGCACCGGGCTCGGCCTCTACATCTCGCGCGAGCTGGTCGAGCGCATGCGCGGTCGAATCTGGGCCGACTCCGAGCCCGGGCGCGGGGCGACGTTCGTCGTCGAGGTGCCGTTCGCCGAGGACATGGGCTCGGAGGTGTTTCTCCATTTCGGGCCTAGGAAGCGTCAAGGACAGCGTCGGCCGACCGGGTAGGCGACCGCCGAGTTCTGGCTGCTCTCGATGCCGAGTCGCACCGCCACGAAGCTGTACGTCTCGTTGAAGACGAGGGTGGAGTTGGCAAGCAGCTGCTGCGACCGGTTCGCGAAGGTGCCGGATATCAGGCCGTTCGCGACCACCGTGTTCGAGATCACCCCGCGCATCGTGCCCTTCAGCCGCACAGCTCCCGAGTTGGACCGGATCGTGAGCGTGCCGGTCGCGAAGCCATAACCGGTCCCGCGGTTGACCGCCACTTTCGTGACCATCGTCGCCCGCCCGCCGAGCGCCGGCTCCGGGCTCGTCACAGTCCCGACCAGCGTGCTGCGTGTCACGACGTAGCTGCCACAGCGAGTTGTGGTCGGCTTGGAGCGACTGACGAGCGAAAACGCCGCGTACACGGAGTGTGCGACCCGGGCTCGCTTGGGTGCGGCGAGGATGCCGGCCGTCAACGTGGCGAGCAACACGAAGGCAGCTGTGAAGACGGTAAGTCGTCGGCGCAATGCGCGCCCCCCGCGGGACTGGGCTGAATCGCAGAACGGAAGGTGTGTGACCATACTCCAGTCGTACGTCGGTTGCTTTGCGCTGACCACTGGACGGGGCGTGTGGTCCAGACGGCCGTCCCGCAGTTAGTACGAGCCGGCCCGGCCGCCGCGGCGGACCGCAGCCCACCCGACTCGGCACCGGCTCTTCTCAAAAGACTCCGGGTTTGGGCGAAACCCTACGCTGAAATGCGCTACGCGCCGCCCGCGTACCTCCGAGCATGTCGCGACTCGCGGGCACGTTTGCGCCAGCGGCGCTTTCGCTCCGCGGCGATCCGCTTGTTCGCCCGCGCTTCGATCGACGCGAGCTCGCGCTCCAGCTTGCGGAAACTGGCGAGGCGCTCAGGCGCGAGCGTGCCGTCGGCCAGCGCAGCTTTGACCGCGCAGCCCGGCTCGCTCTCGTGTGCACAGTCGGAGAACCGGCACGCGTTGGCGAGCGCGCCGATGTCGGAGAACGCCTCGTCGAGGTCGCCTTCCCAGAGCTGGAGCTCCCGTAGGCCCGGAGTGTCGATCAAGAGCGCTCCGTTCGGAAGGACGAAGAGCTCGCGGTGCCTCGTAGTGTGCCTCCCGCGGCCGTCGCGTCGGAGTCCGGCCGTTGCGATGACGTCCTCGCCGAGGAGCCGGTTGATCAGAGTCGACTTGCCCACTCCGGACGAGCCGATCAGCGCAACGGTTCGCCCGGCACCCAAGAAGGGTTCGAGCAGCTCGACACCCTCGCCGGTGACATTGCTGAGCGGAACCACGGAAATACCGATCGCAATCGACTCGGCTTCGAGCACGCGGCCAAGGTCAGGGCAGAGGTCGAGCTTGGTCAGGACCACGACCGGATCGGCGCCGCTCTCGTAGGCGACCGCGACGTACCGCTCGAGGCGGCGCGGATTGAAGTCGTTGTCCAGGCCGGAGACGAGGAAGAGCGTGTCGACGTTTGCGGCAAGGACCTGCTCCTCGGCCTCTACCCACGCCGTTTTCCGAGCGACCTTCGAACGGCGCGGCAGGATCGCCTCGATCACGCCTTTTCCGTCGTCGGTCGGCCTGACGGCGACCCAATCGCCGACCGCAGGCGTGGGGCCGCCGACGGCGGTCTCGTCGCGAAGCCGTCCGCGGGCCACGGCAAGCAGTTCCATGCGTGCGCCGCGCACGGCGTAGCCGCCTCGGTGCTCGGCCAGGATGCGAGCAGGCACGAGCTCGTCGGCCTTCAGCGGCCGGAACGAGGCCTCGAGCTCGTCGTTCCAGCCGAGAGATTCCAACTCGATTGTCTGGTGCAAACGGGCTCCTTTGTCTCAAGAGAGCGCTTATTGCCGAAGTCCCGCGCGCTTGCGCTCGGACC
>JBKOXM010000165.1:0-1981 GCA_046724925.1 Actinomycetota bacterium
GGCCCGCTCCGCGAGCTGACGTCGTGGACGTACTGGCACTCGCAGTTCACCGTGCTCGGCCTCGTGCTGCTCTTCGTCTACCTGCGGCGGAACTGTGCCTTCGTCCGGCTCCGGAACACCCTGTTGCTCGCGAACCTGATCGGGCTCGTCGGCTTCGTGCTGATGCCGACGGCGCCGCCACGGATGTTCCCCGAGCTCGGGTTCGTCGACACGCTCGCCGGCTTCGGGATCAACCACGACAGCGCGATCGTCCGCAACGACGCGAACCCCTACGCTGCGATGCCGAGCCTGCATGCAGCGGACGCGCTGATCGTCGGAGTGGGCCTCTTCCTCGTAGTCCGGAGTCGCTGGCGGTTCCTGTGGCTCTTCTGGCCGATGTGGGTCTGGTTCTCCGTGATCGCCACGGGAAACCATTTCTGGCTCGACATCCTGGCCGGCATCGTCGTCGCCGCCGTCGCCGGTGCGGTCGTCAACTACCGGCATGTGCGGGGCTGGTTCGCCCGCCCGGTCCCGGCCTGAGTAGCTTCAAGGAGCGCTACACGACCGGCGTCCGCCGCGGCGCGGCACGAGCGATGGGACGGCTGGGCCGGACACGGCTGTCGCCCGATGCGCTGACGTTCGCGGGGGTCACCATCTGCGCCGCCGCGGCCGTCGTCGTCTACTTCGAGTACAACGCCGAGCTTCTCTGCTTCTGGCTTGGTGCCGCGTTATTCGTCGTCGGCTCGGTCCTCGACATCCTCGACGGCGCGCTCGCGCGGTCGAGCGGCAAGGGAACGGTCTTCGGCGCGTTCCTCGACTCGACGACCGACCGGATCGGCGAGGCTTTCATGCTCGGCGCGATCGCGCTCGTGTTCTCCCGCGACGGCAACGAGGTCGCCCTCGCCTTTGCCTTCGCCGCCGTCGTCGGCTCCTTGCTCGTGAGCTACACGCGGGCACGCGCTGAGGCTCTCGCGCTCAAAGGCGACGTCGGGATCGGGAGCAGGGCGGAGCGGGTCGTCGTCATCGTCTCCGGCCTCGTGCTCGCGCCGTGGGGAGTCCTGCCGTGGGCGATCTACCTGCTGGCGATCACAGCGTGGATCACGGTCGTCCAGCGAGTGCTATCAGTTCGGGCACAACTCCGGACTCGCTGATATTCTGCTAGCAGTAGCTATGCTGCTAGCAGAATGGCGAAGAGAAACCTGAAGAGCATCCTCGTTCGGATGCCGTCGACCCTCAAGCGGCGCCTCGCGCGCGAGGTGGCGCGTCGAGAGAGCACGCTGAACGACGTCGCAGTCGACCTCCTGGCCGACGAGTTCGGCGTCGACTTCCAGCCCAGCGGCCGGCGCGGGCCGGTTCCCGGCGACACAGGGGTCGTCCTTCTTCGCATGCCCCCCGAGCTCAAGCGGCAGCTCGACGCGGCCGCGCGCGAGCGCCGCAGCAGCACGAACAAAGTCGTCGTCGAGACGCTTGCCACGCGTCTCGGCGCCCCCACTCCCCGAAAGGAAACGATGGCTCGACAGAACGGCACTCAGAACGGCAAGGCCCGCAACGGCAAGGTCCGCGTCGCGATCATCGGCGTGGGCAACTGCGCCAACTCCCTGCTCCAGGGGGTCGAGTACTACAAGGACGCCTCGCCGGACGAGTTCGTCCCCGGCCTCATGCACGTCGACCTCGGCGGCTATCACGTGCGTGACGTCGAGTTCACCGCCGCCTTCGACGTGACGAAGGCCAAGGTCGGCAAGGACCTCGCCGACGCGATCTGGGCCGAGCCGAACGACACGATCAAGTTCGCAAACGTCCCGAAGACCGGAATCACCGTCTCGCGCGGCATGACGCACGACGGGCTCGGCAAGTACATATCCGAGGTCGTCGAGAAGGCGCCCGGGGACACCGACGACGTCGTCAACATCCTCAAGGAGACGGGGACGGACGTCGTAGTCAACTACCTGCCCGTCGGCTCGGAAGAGGCGACGAAGTGGTACACGGAGCAGATCCTCAACGC
>JBKOXM010000196.1:0-9875 GCA_046724925.1 Actinomycetota bacterium
CGCGCTCGCGTTCATGGCGATCGCACTCGTGTCCGCTGCGGGTGTCCTCGTCTGGCAGCGGTGGAACTGGCTCGCGGCGCTCGCGTTCCTCGTCAGCGCCCCGCAGCTGCTGGCGTGGGCGATCGAGACCTACGACGAGGAGCTCACACAGGTGCTGGTGGTGCTGCCCCTGTTCTGGGCGGTCTACGTCGTGGCCGCGATCGGCTACGAGCTGCGCGTGCGCACGGAGCAGCTCCGCTTCTCCTCGGCCTCCTTGCTGTTCGCGAACGCGGTGCTCGTCACCGGGACGGGCTACGGCGTGCTCGAGGACACAGGGCACGGGGTCGGCTCGACCGCCTGGGTGATCGGCGCGGCCCTCGTGCACTTCGCGCTCGGCACGCTCACGCTTCGCGGCCGGATCAGCCGCGAGATAGCGCTGCTCGTGCTCGCAATCGCGATCGGACTCTCAGCGATCGCACTCGCGCTGGCGCTCGACGGTCCTGCGCTCGTCGCGGCCTGGTCGGTCGAGGCGGTGCTTCTCTTCTGGCTCGCTCAGCGCACGGGAATGCGGCGCGGCTATCTCGCGGGCGGCCTCTTCCTCGCGCTCGCCGCGCTGCACACGTTGACGGTCGATGCGTCTCCCGACCTGTTGGTCGAACCGTTCGACGCGACCGCGACTGTCGCCGTCGCGCTCGTCGCAGTCGCGGCGATCCTTTGCGCACAGTTTTATGCCGACCGGTGGGCGCCGGGCGAGCTCGCGGTTGGGGCGCTCGCGGTCGCGGCGCTCGCCTACCTGCCGCCGATCGCGCTCGAAGGTCTCTGGGTCGTGGCCGCCTGGTCACTCGAGGCGATCCTGTTCGCGCTGGCGGCGCGCTTCCGGGAGCCTCGCGCCGCCTTCGCCGCGCCCGCATTTCTGACGTTCGCGGCCCTGCACGTGCTTGCGTACGAGGCGCCTCCGAGCGGACTACGTGAGGGCGTCGACGACCTGGCTGCCGCGGCGGTCGGGATCGCCATCGTGGCCGCGGCGATTTTCGCCGTCCTCCGCCTCGTCGACTGGCCGCGCGACATCGGTCTCGCGCTCGAGATCGTCGGCGCCGCGGCACTCGTCTACCTACCCTCGATCGCGATCGTCGACCTGACGACGACCGGGGAAGAGTTCGAGCCGGGTCAGACGCCGCAGGTCCTGCTCTCGACCTTCTGGACGCTGACCGGGCTCGCGGCGTTCATCTACGGGCTCGTGCGGGACGACCGGCGCTTCCGCCTCGGCGGGTTGGGGCTGCTCGGGATCGCGATTGGCAAGGTCTATCTCTACGACCTGTCCGAGCTGTCCGAGATCTTCCGAGTCCTCTCGTTCATCGTGCTCGGGCTACTTCTGCTCGTCGCCGCGTTTGCCTACCAGCGGCTGCGCCGCCCCGGAGAGGAGCGAACGTGAGGCGCATCGTTGCCGTCGTGCTTGCGGCATTGGCTGCCGTTCCGGCGGCGCTCGCGGCCGAGGTCGACGTGAGCGACTTCCGCTACACGAGGCCGGTCGCGTCCTCCGGCTCGGGCCCGGTGATCGTGGAGCCCGACGGCCCGATGTTCGCGCACGCTCGCGGCGGGCTCGTCGACCTGCGCATCCTCGATGCAGAAGGCGTGCAGGTGCCGTGGCGCCTGCTTCCGCCGAGCGACGCCTTCGCACCGGAGTCGGTCGCGATACTCAACCGCGGCAGGCAGGGAAGCGCGGCAGTCGCACTCCTGGATCTCGGCCCGGAGCGAGGCGTCCACGACCGGATCGAGCTCGAGCTCCCCGATGTCGACTTCGTCGGCAAGGTGTTCGTGTCCGGAAGCGATCGGCGACGAGGGCCGTTCACTCTGCTGTCGGTCACCGGCATCTACGACGTCCAGGGCGCGACGCGCGCTCGCAGCACGACGGCCGTCTTTCCGCCGACCGACTTCCGCTACCTCCAGCTGCGGGCGACCAACGTCTCGTCGATCGAATCGGTTCTCGTCACGGGTGTGGCGCAGCGGCCCCCTCGAGTCGATCGACCGATCCGCGGCATTCGAACGCGGCAGGTGGGCGAGCAGACCATCGTGACCCTCGACCTGGGTTACCGAAACCTCCCAGTCGACGAGCTGGAGGTCGCTGCGGCAACGCCGCGGTACGACCGACCGTTGACGATCACGGGCTCGAACGACGGCGTCGTCTTCCAACCGCTCGCAAGCGTGCGGGTCTTCCGCTTCCCCGGCTCCTCGACTGCCCCGATCCCTCTGCAGGCGCACCACCGCTACCTGCGCCTGACGATCGACAACGGCGACGATGCCCCGCTGGAGGACATCTCGGTCGAGGCGCGGGCGCGCTCGCGTGCACTCCTGCTCGAGGGCGGGCATGCCAGTCCGTACCGGCTGCTCTATGGGAATCCGAACGGCGTCGCGCCGGACTACGACTATGCGCGGCTACCGCGCTCGGCGCTCGCGCTGGGGCGCGCGACGAAGGGCACGCTGCGGGCGGAGCGGCGAAACCCCGAGTTCTCCGAGCCCGGCGCGGCGCGCTCCTTTGCCGACGAGCATCCGCGCGTCGTCCAACTCTCGCTGGCGCTGGCGGCGCTGGTCGTCGCGTTCGCCGGCTTCCTCGCATTCCGGAGCCGCGCGCAAGAACCGGCATGAGGACCGATATGGCGTTGTTGATCGTCTTCGGCGCGGGGTTGTTGGTTGGGTTTCTCGTCGGGAGGTGGTGGGCCCTCGCGGCGCCGGTGGGTCTCGGGATCTGGGCAGCCAGCGGCTCGGAGCTCGAGGTCCCGTCCTGGTACATCGGATTGGTCTACAGCGTCGCCGCAGCAGCCGGGGTCGTGGCTGGCGTCCTCCTCCGCCGTCTCGGTCGTCGCCGCGCAGCCGGGCCGTAGTGCCCTCGCGCCTCGCCGCTCTTCTGCGCGAGCGACAGCCCTGCGTCGTCCTGACGGGCGCGGGCGTCTCGACCGAGAGCGGGATTCCGGACTTCCGCTCGCCGACGGGGATCTGGGCGCAGTACGACCCGATGGAGTACGCCACGATCGAGGCGTTCCGCCGCGATCCCGTCAAGGTGTGGGACTTTTACGGCACGAGGCTCGGCGTGCTGCTGGAGGCCGAGCCAAACGCCGCCCACGAGGCGCTCGCCGAGCTGGAGCGGCTCGGCTACATCAGAGCCGTGATCACCCAGAACATCGACCGTCTGCACGAGGCAGCCGGCTCGCGGAACGTGATCGAGGTGCACGGCTCGATTCGCACCTCGAGCTGCCTCGCGTGTGGCGAGCGAGTGGACCTCGACGAGGTCGTCCGATTGCTCGAGGATGCGCCGGCTCCGCCTTGCCCGCGCTGCGGCGAGATCCTGAAGCCCGACGTCGTCATGTTCGGCGAGCTTCTGCCGGTCGAAGCGATCGACCGTGCGTTCGAGCTGGCACGTGAGGCTCGCCTCCTGCTCGTCGTCGGCTCCTCGCTCGAGGTGCACCCGGTAGCCGGGCTGCCGTACGAGACGCTTGCTGCGGGCGGCGAGCTCGCAATCGTCAACCGCGGACCGACCGCCCTCGACGACCGTGCCGGGCTGACGCTCAACACCAGCGCCGGTGAGGCCCTACGGACCGTCATGGATGAACTGGCCGCAAATCGGGAAGAATGACGGCCAAGCGAACGAGTGGAGGCTGAAGTGAGCGCGGAAACGCTGGCACAGACGGCGCGGGAGCTGGTTGCTACCGGCAAGGGGATCCTGGCGGCCGACGAGAGCCACCCGACGATCGAAAAGCGCTTCAAGTCGATCGACGTCGAATCGACTGAGGACAATCGCCGCGCCTACCGCGACATGCTCTTTACGACCGCGGGGCTCGGCGAGCACATCAGCGGCGTGATCTTGTTCGACGAGACGATCCGCCAGACGAGCGCGGACGGGACACGCTTCCCGGAGGTGCTTGCGCGCGGCGGCGTGATCCCCGGGATCAAAGTCGACAAGGGCGCGAAGGACCTTGCGCTCGCGCCGGGCGAGAAGGTCACCGAGGGCCTCGACGGGCTGCGCGAGCGGCTGAACGAGTACCGCGAGCTGGGCGCGCGCTTCACGAAATGGCGTGCGGTGATCACGATCGGCGACGACATCCCGTCCGACTACTGCATCTGGGCAAACGCGCATGCGCTCGCACGCTTCGCAGCGCTCTCGCAGGAAGCCGAGCTCGTTCCGATCGTCGAGCCCGAGGTCCTGATGGACGGCGAGCACACGATCGAACGCTGCTACTCGGCGACGTCGAAGACGCTGCGTGCGACCTTCACGGAGCTGTTCGACCAGCGGGTCGATTACGAGGGAATGTTGCTCAAGACGAACATGGTCTTGAGCGGCAAGGAACGTGGCGAGGATCCACCCGAGGTGGTTGCCGACTGGTCGCTCAAATGCTTTCACCGCGTCATCCCGCCGGCGGTTCACGGGATCGTGTTCCTCTCGGGCGGACAAGGTGACGAGCAGGCGACTCGCAACCTGAACGAGATGAACAAGCGCGGACCGCATCCCTGGGAGCTGTCCTTCTCGTATGGACGTGCGCTCCAGGCGCCGGCCCTGAAGGCGTGGTCAGGCGACGAGGCGAATGTCGAGGCCGGCCAACGCGCGCTCGCGAAGCGGGCGAAGCTGAACGGGCTCGCTCGGTCCGGGGAGTACTCGGCGGAGCTCGAGCGCGAAGAAGCGGTGGTGGGCTAGCCGGCTAAGCCGCAGCCCTTCGAACAGGCCGCTCCTCGATCACGCGCTGACAGCTCGTGCAGACCCGCCGCTCGACCTCGTACGGCACGCCCGCGCGCTGCCTCAACCGGAGCTGCGCCACCGTCGTGTGCTTGTGCGGCACGGGCCTCTTCGTCGTTCCCACCTCCTTTCCCACGGTAGCGATGTCCACGTCTGTTTCGACGCACAAAAGGGGGAAGGAGTTGTGAAAATGTGGCGATGAGGCGAGGGCCTCACGAACTTCTCACAACCGTGACGCTCCTCGCGCTAGCCGGGTGCGGCGGTACCGCGGCTTCCGCTCCCGACGAGGGTGTGCGCCCCGCCGCAGAGCCCAAGATCTCGTCGGTGGTGGTCCCCGACGAAGGCTGTTCCGCCGGCGACTACCGCCGTCTCGGGTCGGCGCGGGTCGCATACGCCGCGGTCGTGAGGCAAGAGGCCTGGGCCTATCACCGGCCCGGCCGCGGGCGCCTGAGACATTTCGGCCGTCTGAACGTCAACGGCGTTCCGACCGTGTTCGGGATTCGGGGCGCCGTCCTGGACGGTCGCTGCCGGCCCAACTGGTATCGCGTCCAGCTGCCCATGCGGCCGAACGGCATCCTGGGCTACGTTCGAGCTCGTGACGTCGCCACCACCAAGATCAGGACGCGGATCGTCATCGACGTTTCGAAGCGGCGCCTGGTCTACTTCCGCGACGGCCGGAGGGTGCTGCAGTCGACGGTCGCGGTGGGCTCTCCCGCGACGCCGACGCCGACCGGACGGTTCTACGTCAACCAGCGTCTGATCCCGTCTGATCCGAGCGGTCCGTTCGGTCCCGGTGCCGTGGGAGTCTCCGCGTTCTCGCCGGTGCTGACCGGGTGGACGCAGGGCGGGCCGATCGCGATCCACGGCACGAACCGTCCGAGCTCGATCGGGCACGCCGTCTCGAACGGCTGCATTCGGCTGCCTAACCACGTGCTCAGGCGCGTGTTCCGGACCGCCTATTCGGGCACGCCGGTTCTCATCCACCCGTGAGGCGGTTCGCCGTCGCGGCGATGGTCCTCGCCCTCGCCTCGGCGGCCTTCGCGCAGCTCCGACCCGACCCGCTCGTCCAGGCGCTCGACGACGGTTGCGAGCGCTTCAACTCAGGCCTCTATACGAGACAGGCACCCAACTGGGCCTACATCAACGACAAGGACTATTCGGCCTCCGGAGATCCGCCGCCGCCGCAGTGGGTGAAGGGCACGGCTGACGTGAAGGAGCTGGCCTTTCTGGCCTCGCACCCCGCCGGCGGCGACAACCCCTTCACCCACTTCCGCCACGACTTCCTCGTCAACGTAAGGCCCGATCCGCAGTACGCGTGGCTGCTGGGTGGCGATCCCGAGCGGCGCACCGGCAACTTCGAGTCGCGCGGCGAGGGGACCGAGCGCCTGCATACGGAATGGGAGGAGAGCGCCTGGGCGCCCTTCGCGCGGCCTGAGCCCGGCGACCGTGTGGAGCTGCTCGGCTCGTGGGTCTGGGACTGCGACCATTTCGCGCCCGTCGGCGAGCAGACCGAGCTCCATCCGATCCGCGCCGTCTGGGTGGCTCGCACTCCGGGCAGGCCGTCCCCGCGGAGCCCCTACGGAGAGACCGAAGGCGACCTCCTGATCTCGACCGACAAGACTCAGGCCGGAACGCAGGCGGGCTGCGCGCATCGCGCGAAGGGAGACGACGCGATCTTCCAGGCCTGCCTCGCCGCCGACGACGGCTGGCAGGACGTGAATGGGAGCTACCGCTTCGAACTGGTCGCGCCCGAGCCGCGCCCGCGCGGTGCGCGGCTGTATGCGCGCGTCCTCGATCGCGGAAGCACGCCGGGCATCATTGTGCGCGTCAGGCTGCCTGTTGGCGCAGTGCGGTATTCCCAGCGACGTGCGAAGTCCGTCGCCGAAGTCTCGGTCGACGTGAACGCTCCTCGCGGTCGACGAGTGGTGGTCGCCAAGCAGGTCTTCCTCGGCTGGAGACCGCGGCCGGCGCGCACGCTGCCGGTGCACCTGCAAGTCTCCTTCAAGAGCTTGCTAGTGCGTCGTGCGATGGACCCAGGCTGTCCGGGCACGAACCGGGCGTGCACGACTCCGCAGACGACGCTGCGAGAGCAGAACAGCAAACCGCCCGGGGAGTGGAACGTGTACTGGAGCGTCGCGGGGATCTGGAGCCTGTGGGATCCGCCGCTGCTCCGGGCCCGCGACGGTCAGCGCTTCCGAGGCCGGCAGTCCGTCGACTTCTTCGTCGCGGCGGGACGGCCGTGGCGGCTGTATCTGTTCGCGCGCGAATGCGACTTCGCCGTCAGCGTGCGCGGCGACGTGCCGATGGCGCCGTGTCCTGGAAAGACAGGTGAGTTCGGCGCGGGAGAGGGCGACGAGACGGCCGGGCACGTCGTTCGCCGCTTCCGTTCTCCTGCGGGGAGCCTTGGGACGCACACGCTGAATGCCACCACGCGCGCATCGACATGTCCGCCGGTGAACCGGCGCGGCTGCTACGCCGTGACGGTGGAGGTGCGCCGGATCCATGACGAGGCGCGCCGTGCGCGGGCGTTAGCGCGGCGCCCGTAGGGTAAGGACCGACGAACGACCACGAAAGGGCGGAAGATGGCGAAGAAGCAGAAAGATCTCCTGAGCAGGCTCGCGGACGCGGGCGAGGAGGCGATCCAGAGGCTCCAGGATGCACCCGGAGCGGACCGGCTCCTGAACGTCACGAACACCATGCGCGCGCGCATCGACGAGCTCCAGCGCCGAACGAGCGCGATCGACCAGCTGCAGAAGCGCGTCGACAAGCTCGAGCGGCGACTTGACGAGCTGTCGTCCGCGCGGCGGACGACGGGTCGGACGGCCGGCACCCGGGGCAAGGCGTCGTCTAGCACGAAGCGGACGACAAAGCGAACGTCGGCGTCGGCGAAGTCACCGGCGACTCCACGAACGCCGTCGAGCGGCACGCGGCGCCGGGGCTCGACCGGCTCGAGCGGCCGCGCCGGCGGCAGCAGCCCGGGCTAGCTCGGGCTGCGCACCCGCAGCGCGCCCGGGAGGATCTCGAACCGCGCCGGCGTCGTACCGGGCTGCTCGCCGTCGAGCACGACCGGAAGCGGGGCTTCCGCTTCGACTGCCACGGCCCTCGCGCGAAGCACTTCGATCTTCGGATGGCCGACGTGCGTCCCCTTGTAGATCTTCGGGAACGTCGTGACGAAGTCAGGCTTCGTTATGTCGCCTATGAGCACCGCGTCGAATAGGCCGTCGTCAGGAGCCGCATCGGGGGCGACCCTCATGCCGCCCGCGGCGTAGGCGCCGTTGCAGACGAGCACCTCGAACATCGGGCCCTGGCGGCGCTCCTGGTCGGCCTCGATCGTCATCGGAACACTTCTCCAGCGGGCGAAGACAGTGACCGTCGCCCACATGTAGGCCGCGCGGGCTCCGAGTCGTCGTGACGTCGCCGCGCCGCGCCGCGCGATCGCGCCGCTGATGCCCGCGCCGGCGAAGTTGGCGAAGTAGCGCTCGGCCTGCCCGCCGTCCGCTCGGAACGAGGCCCGCCCAGCGTCCACGGGCCGTGCGGTTCCGCCCGCGGCGAGCGCGAGCGCGTCGTCGAGCTTGGTGGGGATTCCGAACGTCCGCGCGAAGTCGTCGCCCGTGCCCTGGGGGACGACGGCAAGCTCCGTTCCGCCGCGATCCGACTGGAGCACACCGTTGACCACCTCGTTGACGGTGCCGTCGCCGCCGACGACGACAACGAGCTCCGCACCTCCGACGGCCGCCTCCCGAGCCAGCTCGACGATGTGCTCCGGCGCGTCGCTGAACCGCGCCTCGCCCTCGAGCCCGACCATGCGTGCCGCGGCTTCGATCCTCGGCCACTCGCGGCCGGTCGAGCCGTTTCCGGACGCGGGATTGACCAGACAGACGATGCGGCTCAGTGCTTCGGCTCGGCCGTCACAGTCGCCAAACCAACGCGCGTCATTCGATCGACGGCAGCGCGCAGCTCGTCGTCCGTGATCCGCTTGAACTCGCCTTCGACGACCACGTCACTGACCGTCAGCAAGCAGCCGGCCTGTACGCCTTTGAGGGCGCCGATCGTGAAGAGAATCGCCGCTTCCATCTCGACCGCGAGGATCCCGCGGGCCGACCAGCGTTCGTACTGGCCGCCATCCGGGTTATAGAAGACGTCGCTGGACACGATCGGGCCGACCCGCATCGCCTGCCCGAGCTCCTTGGCGAAGTGGACGGCGCCGTGCACGAGGTCCCAGTCCGCCGTGGGACAGTGAGGCTCGTTGCCGACGTAGTGCTGAGCAGTCGCGTCGGTGGGCACCGCGGTCACGGCCACGATTAGGTCACCGAGCGCCAGATCCGGCTGAAGGCCGCCGCACGTGCCGACCCGGAGGAAGCGCTTGACTCCCAGCTGGATCAGCTCCTCCATCACGATCGCGGCGGAGGGGCAACCCATCCCCGTCGCCTGCACCGAGACGGGCTTTCCCTCGAACTCGCCCGTGTAGCCGAGCATGCCGCGCTCGGCGTTTCGCTCCACCGCGCCCTCGAGGTAGGTCTCGGCGATGTACTGGGCGCGGAGCGGGTCGCCCGGAAGGAGGCAGGCCTCTGCGTACTCACCCTGGTCTGCGCGGATGTGGATCGGCATCAGAGCGGTCGGTCGGCGGTTTCAGACGGCTCCGCGGCAGAGCACGCGGAGCCTGAAGGTCGGCGCCGCCGAGTCGGCGCCTTCGCGCGGATGTGGATGGGCATCGCGTAACCCTAAACTCGCCTCGCCATGAGGCGCGCTGCCCTCGTCGAGCCCAGCCTGAAGCAGATCCTCACCTTCTGCGCAGAGGATCCGCTCGAGCGGGTCATCCTGGAGGACATCGCCCGGCGAGGCCTGGGCCGGTTTCGAGCGTTTGCGCGCCGCCGCCGCGTCCTCGCGCTCTGCCACGTCGGCGCGAACATCGTGCCTTCCGGTGACGGCTGCGGCCGGCTCGCGGACGCGGTCTCGGACGGCGTGAGGATGATCATCGGCGACGAGCAGGCCGTGAGCGAGCTCTGGGGCGCTGTGCGCGGGCGAATGGCGACACCGAGGGAGGACCGCCCGGCCCAGCCCGTCTTCTCGATCACCGAGCCGCCGGACGGTGGATCGACTGGCCTGCGCTCCGCCACGCTCGACGACCTCGAACGGCTGCTGCCGGCCTGCGCCGCCGCGCACGAGGAAGAGC
>JBKOXM010000094.1:0-6860 GCA_046724925.1 Actinomycetota bacterium
GCTCGAGCTCGAGATCCGCGAGATCGCGAAGCGAGCGGGAGACGGAGCTGTCTGCACGATGGGCGGCGTCGTCACGAGACCCGGGATCGTGACCTCCGTCGTAGAAACCGCCGAGTGTCTGCTCGACCAGCGCCACCTCGACGCGGCCAAGCTCGCCGCGATGCTCGACGAGGCGAAAGCGGCCGCCGACCGGTTCGCCGGCGAGGAGGACGTGGACGTCGAATGGGAGCGGATCTGGAGGATCGAGCCGATTTTGTTCGACGCCGGGCTCATCGAGCTTGCCGAGGAGGCCGTTCGCGAGGTCGCAGGGGCGTCACATCTCCTGCCGAGCGGTCCGCTCCACGACGCAGCCGAGGTCGCGCGCGCGGGCGTGCCGACGGTGATGCTCTTCGTCCAGAGCCTGCGCGGCCTGTCACACACGAAGCTCGAAGACACGAGGGAAGAGCACCTCGAGCTCGCCGTCCAGGCGCTCGACTCGCTCGCGACCAAGACCATCGCGCGGGTCGCGGAAGGTCACTGAGGGTCTACTTCAGACGGGCGGCGTCCCGCCCTCCGCGACGACGTAGCGCGCCGTCTCGAACACGACCCGCTCGCCTGCTGCCAGAGGGTGGCCGACAAGGGCGATCACGCGGTTCGGGCCGGATTTTGCCTGTTCCCACTCAGCGAGTGTGAGCGGGATCTGCTCCGTGCACTCCTCGTCGGCGCATTCGCAGTAGACCTCGAAGCGGTGCATCAGAAGAGCCGTACGAGCGTGACGCCGAGCGCGACGAGGGCGATCCCGGCGACGCGGCCGGTGGTGATCGGCTGCTCCTCGAACCCGACCCACCCGAAGTGGTCGACGGCGAGCGAGGCGGCCGTCTGGCCCGCGAGGAGCACCGCGACGAGCGTTACCGCTCCGAGCTTGGGTGCCGTGACGATCGAGCCCGCGACGTAGAAACCTCCGAGGATCCCGCCGATCCACGCCCACCACGGCGCGGGACCTGCGTTGGGCGACCAGCCGCGAGCGACCGCGAGCGTGAGGAGCAGCAGGGCGATCGTGCCGATGGCGAAGGAGATCAGCGCCGCGCGGATCGGGCTTCCGACGAAGGCCGCGAGCTGGGCGTTGATGCCCGCCTGGAACGGCAGCATCGCGCCGGCGACCAGCCCGAAGCCCACGTAGACCGACGTTGCCACCGCGTCCGATTCGCGCGAAGATGCTGCTTCCCCTGCAACGAGCGCGGAGGTCCGATGCTCAGCTTCGGCGTCACCGTCATGCCCGACCCGCCTTATACGCGGCTGATCGAGCTGATGCAGCTAGCCGAGCGGCACGGCTTCGAGTACGGCTGGACGTACGACTCGCACATCCTTTGGCAGGAGTCCTATGCGCTCCTGCCGCTCGTCGCGGCGGAGACCGAGCGGCTGAAAATCGGCCACTGCGTCACGAACCCGGGCATCCGCGAGCCGACGATCGTCGCCAGCTGGTACGCGACGATGCAGGACCTTTCGAACGGCCGCATTGTGATGGGAATCGGCCGAGGCGACTCGTCCCGCAGAGTCGTCGGTCTTCAACCCGTCAAGGTCGCTGAGTTCGAGCGCAGCCTGCGGATGATCAAGGACCTGATGAACGGCCGGCCCGTGCAATGGAACGAGAAGGACCTCCAGCTCAAGTGGGTTCGAGAAGAGCTGCCCGACGTGCCGGTGCACGTTGCCGGCTACGGCCCCAAGGCGCTGGCGGTGGCCGGCCGCGTCGGCGACGGCGTGATCATCCAGCTCGCCGACCCAGTGATCATCAAGTGGATCATGGACACGGCTCGGAAGGCGGCCGAGGAGGAAGGCCGGGATCCCGACGCACTCGAGTGCATCGTCTGCGCACCAAGTCATATCTCCGACGATCTCGCGGGCGCGCGCGACCAGGTGCGCTGGTTTCCGGCGATGGTCTCGAACCACGTCATGGACCTGATCGAGCGCTACGGCTGGGACTCCGAGATCCCGAAGGCGCTGACCGACTACGTCAAGGCGCGCGAGTTCTACGACTACAAAGACCACAGCCGGGTCGGCGCGAGACACGGGGAGTTCGTCACGGACGAGATCTGCGACCGCTTCTGCGTGCTCGGCTCGGCGGTCCAGGCGGCCGAGAAGCTGAAAGAGCTGGAGTCGATCGGCGTCGACCAGTTCAACATCTACCTCATGACCGAGGGCCAGGAAGAGACGCTCGCCGCCTACGGGGACGAGATCCTGCCCCAATTCGCCAGCGTCGCCGCCTAGACGCTCTCGTTTCTAATCGACTCGCCCGGTTGAGCCTCGCCTACCACTTCGAGCGGCGGCCGCGGCGGCTCGTGTAAACAAGCTTCGGCCGGGCCGATTTCAGCCCTGCTTGCTCGAACTGCTCGTGGTAGCCGAGCCGCCGCGCGACGTGGCTGGTCTCGGCCTGTTGCTCGGGAAGCACAAGTGTGGTTGCCCGTCCCCTGCGTCCAGCCCGACCTGTCCGGCCGGTGCGGTGCACGTAACCCTTGTCCTCGTCCGGCGGATCGAAGTTGATCACGCTCGTTACGTCATCGAGATCGAGTCCCCGTGCCGCGACGTCGGTGGCTACAAGCGTCGTGACCTTGCCGCCTTCGAACCGAGCGAGAGCCCGCTCGCGGGCCTTCTGCGACATGTCTCCGTGCATCGCGACCGCTCTGACGTCACGCCGGGCGAGCTTCTGGACGAGGCGGTCGGCGCCGCGCTTCGTCCGCACGAAGACAAGCGTGAGCCCAGGAGCCGAACGGAGCTGCTCGACGAGCGTCTCGACCTTCGTGTCCGCGGTAACCGGTACGAAATGGTGCTCGATCTCACTCGGTCCTTCGATCGAGAACTCCGCCTCGAAACGCGACGGACTGGTCGTGTACGCGCGGGCGAGCTCGCCGACCTCGCCGTCGAGCGTCGCCGAGAAGAACATCGTCTGACGGTTCCGCGGCAGCCGCCGGACGATTCGGTCGACCTGCGGCTGGAACCCCATGTCGAGCATGCGGTCGGCTTCGTCGAGGACGAAGGTGCGCACACGCGAAAGGTCGACGAGTCGACGCTCGGCCAGATCCTCGAGACGTCCCGGCGTGGCGACGAGCACGTGCGCGCTCTTTGCTCGCTGCGCCTGCGCGCGCAGCGGTACTCCGCCGTAAACGGCCGCGACGGAGAGGCGCTTCTTGCGAGCGAGCGATTCGAGCTCGGCCGTCACCTGGGCGGCGAGCTCGCGCGTGGGGACGAGGACGAGTGCGGACGGCCGCGCGCCGGCCGGCGTCAGGCGCTCAACGATCGGAAGCGCAAATGCGAGCGTTTTGCCCGATCCCGTCGGCGCGCGCGCGAGCACGTCGAGACCGGCGAGCGCGTCCGGCAGGACGAGCGTCTGAATAGGAAACGGTTGATCGATCGAACGAGCCGACAGTACATCCACAAACGGTCTGGACACGCCGAGCTCGCGGAAGGATTGCTTTGACAAAGTGTGTTCGACTCCTTTTCGGGTTCGAGACTTGCCTGCCTCGAAACACCCGAAGGAGGAACGAGAAGCTCATCTCACGAGGCGGCCGTATGCGGCCTCTTAGGCACAGGGTAGCGGTGCGTCGAGGGCAGCGTGCGTCCTAGCCCGCGAGTCCCGAATCGTGACGCTTCGCACAAATCCGCGCTACAATGGCCAAGCGCGTAGACCTAGCGCGGAAGCCGCCGAGGCTGACAGAGCCTCCTCGACTCCCACACCGGGCCTGAGTGCCCCGAGGAGAGCAAGGCGTTCTCCAAGGTCGAGTCGACTGAGAGGCGGTTACGAATGACCAGATTTCTCCATTGGCGCAAGATGACCTGGGCGATCGTGCTCTGGACCGGGGCGGTGGCTGCCCTGCTCATCCGCAGTGCATTGTCGACGGCGCCCGAGTGCGCGAATACGGGCGGCGCCTCGTCCGAGTTCCTTACGAGGCAGGAATGCATCAGCGCCTCCGGCGCCGGCCTGGAGGTCCTCGGAGTCGTCCTGATCACCGGCGGCTGGTTCCTCGGACTGGCCGTTCTCACCGCATTTTGGTTCTTCACGCGGCCCATCTGGCGTCAAGGTCACGGCCTGCGGCTTCGTCGCCTTCGATCGGCCGATGTCGGATGGGTGCCGAGAGATTTGTCGAAGCTGGCGACTCCGGGACGCGGGTCATGAAGTACGAGGCGCCCCGCAGACACGGCCCGTTCGATCCGCGGTACCAGGCACGTCGTCATCCCGTCGAGCCCATTCTCAAGCGCCGGACCGGCCTAGCCGCGGCCAAGACAGCGTCCGACGAGCCGCTGCTGGTGGCAGTCGGAACGTGGGAAAGCGAAGGCGGCGCGGCAAGCTCCTGAAGGTCGGCTGAATGTCGCCCCAGAATGAAGAAGGCCCGCTGAGCGGGCCTTCTTTCTTGCGTCGGAAACGCACCGAGGCTGTTACGCCCGGACGAGCTCCTTGTGCAAGACCACTTCGCCCTTCGTCACCTTCGGCGGATTCGGAAGCGCCATCTCGAGCTTCTCGTCGCGGACCCAGGTGGTTGCGATGCGAGTCGACTCTTCGGCCTGCGCCGAGGACTCGAAGAAGCTGATCGAGCTCATGACGCCGTCTCCGGCCTAGATGAGGTAGTAGCCCTCGAAGCCCGGCAAGTCGCTCAGGCGCGACACGAAGGTCTCGTCGACCTTCTTGACGATCTCCTCGCGGCGGCTCTGATCGATGCCGTCGTAGCGTGTAATGGTCGCATACATGTGATGCTCCTAACTCTCCGTAAAGGGTGGAGGACCTCACAGCAAGTCCTCCGTAATGCACTCGGGCCGGGTGTGACAACCGGAGAGGAAGCTACTGCGCCTCGACGGCTTCGGCGCTAGGCCTTCCGCGCTGGACCATCATAGCCGCGATCCGGCGCCACCGCGGACCGTCTTCGAGACTGAGAGGCTGAGGATCGGGATCAGGCCACGCGGCCGGCGATCGCACGATTTTGGTGGCAGGGCGCGCGGAGGGTCATACGGTTCCGACCAAGCTACGCACTCGGTCGGCGGCGTCCTGTGCGATCGGGTCGCCGTGCCCGACGCCAACCACCTGAGCGCCGAGCCCGGCCATCCGCGCGACAGACTCGCGGTGCTGGTCGAGGTTGAGGTTGAAGCCAGGCCAGCCCGCACCAAAATCGGGCCAGGTAGCGACGGCATCGCCTGCAATCAGCACGCGCCGATCGTCCCAGAAGAAGGCGAGGTGTCCCGGCGAGTGTCCGGGCGTGTGCAGGACCTCCAGAGGGCCGATGCGATCTCCTTCGCCCACCGCCTGGTCGACGTCGCATGGGACGTGCTTCGGACGGCCGAGCGCGAGCCCGATGCGGAACGGCCAGAGCACGAGCGGCCTCAGCGGTCGTGGCGGCACGGGCTGCGCTCGCCGGTCGCCGGCGATGATATCCGCCTCCCACTCGTGCGCGTACACGGTCGCGTTCGTGAGCCGTTTGAGCGCCGCCACCCCGCCGAGATGCGAGCGGTGCGCGTGCGTCAGGACGATCTGCTTCACGTCATCCACACTCCGCCCGATCCCGCGCAGCGCCTCGAGGACGCCGCGTGCATCGTCGTCGAACAACGTGTCGACCAGCGTGAGGCCACTGCTGCCTCCGTCGGCGATGTAGGCGTGCACACGGCCGCCTCTGCGCTGGCCGACGCTATGGAGCCCGGGCGCCAGCTCGCTGACGGTCAGGCCGCGCGTACTCGCTTCCACGGCGCGAAGGCGTTGTCGACGCCCTCGAGCGCCGGCTTGAGCTGTGGGAAGTGACGGAGCAGAACATCCGACATCGTGGTCTTGTTGATCCAGTCGAGGCCTGCTTCCGAGTAGACGTCGGCGTTGTAGTCGCGTGTGAGGAAGCGGTCGCTCTTGAGGCGGCGGGAGGCCATCAGGATGAAGACGCGGAACGCGGTGTCGCTGAAGCCGAACCCCTTCGGGAATGGCTCGGCGTAGAGCCCGATCATCAGGTCGACGCGGTCGACCTCGCCGTAGACGCGCCGAAGCTCCTCTGCCCAAGCCGGATTGTCCGTCAGATCCTCGAACGACTTCGCCGGCATTAGGTGGAAGTGCTTGCGGAACTCGTTGTACCGCGGAACACCTCGCTCTCGAATGCGCATGATGTCCGTCGCGGCCAGATCGATCGTCGTTCCGTCGGGACGCTCGAAACGCTGCAGGAAGCGGGGATAGTTGTGAAGCGTGATCGCCCCCGGGTTGGCGATCCCGAGCGAGTACAGCGCGTTCGCCATTCCGAGCTCCTCGAGCCGCGAGCGCGTCTGGAGAGCGCCCAGCTCGGGAAACGTTCGTTCCTGGAGTACAGAGTCGTCCTCGACGGAGCGGAAGACGTAGTCGTCGGGGAGGAGCGGGTGCATCCGGTACACGGCTACGAACTCCTCGGTGAGCGAGTAGGGGACGCCGTGGTGGTTCGTCGGCGAGCCCGGGATGCCGCTCAGCACCTCGCTCGACCCGAGCCGCCCGACCCGCGTCTTCAGCCGCCTTCCCATCAGGCCCCACCAGTTCGCGTTCATGGCGAACTTCGTCGTCGGGTGCGCGATGATCGCGGGCGTCCACTCGACGGTGTGGATCTTCGCCATGAGGGCCGCGTTGATCAGACGGGCGTGATCGTGGAGCTCGTCGTCGGTCCAGGACGGATGCTCGGCGCGGAGGCGGTCGCAGATCGCGTTGTGCTCGAGCGTGAAGAGGGTGTGGAGGACGCCGAGCCCGACCCAGAAGTTGCCGGCGACGTCGGAGAGATCGATCCCCTCCTCGAGATCGCGCGGCAGCAGGCCGTCCGGGCCGACGCGCAGCTTTCCGTCCTCGCCGGCGCGCAGCTTCTGCGCGAAGGCGGGGTTGTTGCCGTAGATCTGCGATCCATCCC
>JBKOXM010000061.1:0-16398 GCA_046724925.1 Actinomycetota bacterium
TCGTCGCACACCGCCTCGGAGGTGAGCCGATCGAGCGACTGCTGACCGGAGGGCTCGCCTGCTACGGGATCTACCCCACCGCGGACGGGCGTCACCTCACCGTCGGCGCGCTCGAGCCGAAGTTCTTCAGGCGCCTCTGCGAGCTGATCGGACGCAAGGAGCTCGTCGAACGCCAGTACGAGGCCGACGCGCAGGATCAGCTCGCCGACGAGCTCGGCGCGGTGTTCGCCGTAAAGCCGCTCGCGGACTGGCTCGAGCTGTTCGACGGGGAGGATGTGTCGGTCGGCCCGGTGTCGACACTCGCGGAAAGCGCCGCCGAGTTCGGGACCGAACCTCCACCGGCTGCGGCCGCGGCGCTCGGACAGCACACCGCGATGTGGCGCGAGGAGCTCGGCCTCTGACACGGTTTGTGATCGCCGCCTGCGCGCTGACGCTCGTCGCCGGCGCGACCGCCCGGCCCGAGGCTGCACGGAAACGCGGCCGCATCGTCTTCGCAGCCGGCGCGGAGGGCCGTCAGGAGCTGTTTGCCACCACCGTCGGCCGTGCCGGTGCGCGGCGCCTGACGAAAAACAGGCTGGCCGACATCGATCCCGCCTGGTCGCCTGACGGGACGCGGATCGCCTTCGCACGCGGAGGCCGTCTCGCAGTTGCGAACGCCGACGGCACCGGCGTGCGCCTGCTGACCGCGAAGGGAAGGAGCTTCGACCCCGCCTGGTCACCACGCGGCGCGCGGATGGCGTTCGAGCGCTCGGCCGCCGGCTCCTCGACCATTCGCTGGCTCGAGCCTCGAAGCGGCCGGGAGGGCCGCTTTCCCTGGAGCGGCGACGGCCAACGAGATCCCGCCTGGTCGAGCACGGGCTTCATCGCCTACGCGGGAGCGACCGCGGACGGGAGCTCGGACATCTTCGTGGTGCTCGCGGCCGGCGGGCCGCCGAGGCAGATCGCGGCTGTCGGCGAAGACCTCGAGCCGGCATGGTCGCCGGACGGCCGCTGGGTCGCCTTCTCCTCGAACCGAGCCGGAACCTTCGACATCCAGGTCATGAGCCGAGACGGAACGGAGATCAGGCAGGTCACGTCGGCGCCCGGCGACGAGACTGCGCCGATCTGGTCACCCGACGGCACGCGGATCGCGTTCGAGCAGGCGGGACGCTTGGCGGTGGTGCGCGCGGACGGAACCGGTTTGTCACCGATTACCTCCGCGCGCGGGCCGCTGAACGGCGCAGACTGGCGAATCGTCCCGACCGCGGTGGAGCTGCTTCCCGACTTCGACCAGCGTGCGCCGCGCGGACTCGTGGTGACTGGAACACGCGGCAGCTTCAAGCTCGGCTTTGTCTCGGCGACGGACAACGTGGGGCGCGGCCCAGTCCGCATCGTCGGACGACGCGCGAGCCGGCGGATTCCGACGATGCGCGCACATCAGCTGATCCAGCTCGCCGCAGGAGGCACTCGCATCGAGCCCGACGTGGGCCTGATTCGCTACACGTGGTCGTCGAGCCACTCGCACTGGCACCTGCTGCGCTTCCAGACCTACGAGCTCCGCCGTGCGCGCGACTTCCGACTCGTCGTGCGCGATCGCAAGAGCGGCTTCTGCCTGGCCGACCACTGGGGCCTCGCGGCACGGCGCGTCGCGCATTTCCGCGGGCCGCGCTTTCTCTCGAATTGCGGCAACGGTCGTCCGGATCTGCTCATCGTCTCCGAGGGGACATCGAGCGGCTACACGGACCGCTACCCGGCGAACTTCCACGGCCAGAATCTCGACGTGACACGCGTGCCGCCGGGCCGGTACATCCTCGTCCATCGCGCCAACCCGCGGTTCCTCCTGCGCGAGCTGCGCTACGACAACAACGCCGGGTCGGCCCTGATCCGGATCTCGTGGCCGGGCGGCCGGCGGTCGGCGCCGAGTGTCAGGGTGCTGCGCTACTGCGAGGGTGGTGAGCGTTGCGGACGTTAAGAGGGCGGGAGCCCAAGCGCCGCCGGAAGCGCGCGCAGGTCGGGCAGACGCTCCTTGACATCGGGGAACCGGTCGCGGCGGTCGAGGAGGAGCGCTCGCATGCCCAGTGCCCGCGCACCCTCGATGTCGTCCTCCACTGAGTCCCCGATCATCACGGCGTCCGCGGCCTCGACGCCGAGCAGCTCGAGCACGGCTCGAAAGATGGACGGAGCCGGCTTCACCTTGCCGTGGACACGAGAGCTCAGAGCCGCGTCGACGTCGAGCCGGTGGTGCTCGACGAAGGCGTCGAGGTCGCGGCCGGTGTTCGAGACCAGCCCGATCTTCAGCCCCCGCTCGCGGAGGGCCTCGAGCGTCGGTAGCACGTCCTCGTAGAGCTCGAAGTTCTCCGAGTGCTCCCAGGCACGGGTCATCTCGACAGCGCACTCGTAGGCTCGGTCCGAATCACCGCCCATGCCGCGGATGATCTGCTCGGTGAACGCGACCCAGACCTCCTCGTCGTGCTCGAGCTCGGGGTGCCTCTCAAGCGTTTCGATCGCCGCCTCGCGCGCCTCGTCGTAGTGGGAGGGGTCGAGAGCGAGCCCGAATCGCTCACCAAGCCGCTGATAGCCCTCGGGCCCGAGGTCGGGACCGGGTTTTGCCAGCGTGAAGTCGACGTCGAAGAGGATCGCGCGAATGGCCATCACGCTGCTTGTAGCAGCCAGCGCGCCACTTCGATGTGATGCGCTCCGACGTAGTCGACACCGACTCCCCACGCGAGTGTGTGCGCGAGCGCCCAGCGCCGCGCACGCACGCGGTCGAGTCGGAGCTCCTGCGTCAGGCGATCCAGGCGGTGGCAAACGGCCTCTGCGCTGTGGCCGAGCTCGCGGCCGCGAACGAGTGCCGCAATACCGAACTCGCGCTCACCGGCGAGCGGCTTCGGGTCGATTACCAGCCACGGCTCGCGCTCCGCTGCAAGTACGTTGTCGGCGTGCAAGTCCTGGTGCACGAGGACCTGCTCTCCTTGGGTCCCGGCGAGCTCGTCGATCGTCTCGAGCGCCGCGTCCAGCAGCTCCCGCTCATACGGCCGGCCGGCCCGCTCCCAGCAATCGGGCATGTACGAAGCCCACCACGCAGCCTCGTCCGCCAACGGCCGAAAGGGCGGTCCGACAGGCTTCCAGAGCCGCGGCAGGAGCTCGATCATCCGGTCGAGCGCCGGGTCCATCCCAAGATCCTTGAGCGGGGTGCCGGGGCGGCAACGCTCGAGGAGAAACGCGTGGCGATCAGCATCGAACGCGAGCAGGCGCACCGCGCCCTCTCCGTCCCACACCTCGAGCGCGTGAGCCTCGTGCTCGGTTTCGCGGTGTGGAAAGCCAACCTTCAGCACAGCCTCCGTGCCGTCGGAGGCCACGGCGGGAAAGACGAGCGAGGCATGCGCATACTCGAACGACGCGCCGAGCTCGAGAGACCACCGGTCGGCGCACTCACGAACGAGCCGCGGCAGCCGCTCGAGCCACTCCGGCCCGCCCGGCTCACGCGCGAGGTGGGCTAGACGCTCGTCGGCCAGCGGTACGCGGCGTCTTGACGGTGCGCGAGCGAGGGGAGGTCGCGGCGAATCCGCTCGAGCCGCTCGCGCTCCAGATCCGCCGCGATGACGGTCTCCTCGTCGGGCGCCTCGGCGAGCACGATGCCCCACGGATCGACGATCAGCGAGCGGCCGTAGCTCGGACGTCCCGGTCTCGTCTCTCCCACCTGCGCCGCTGCCGCGACGAAGCACGAGTTCTCGATCGCGCGGGCCCGCAAGAGCACGTGCCAGTGATCGCGGCCCGTATGCATCGTGAAGTGCGCCGGCACCGTCAGAAGCAGCGCGCCCTCCAGCGCCAGGATCCGGTACAGCTCGGGAAAGCGAACGTCGTAGCAGACCGATAGCCCGATCGGCCAAGCGCCTTCGACCTCCGCGACGACTGGTTCATCTCCAGGCTCCTCTGCCTCGGACTCGCGATAGCTGATCCCGCCCACGTCCACGTCGAAGAGATGGATCTTGCGATAGACGGCGAGGACGTCGCCGTCGCGGTCGAAGACGACGCTGGTGTTCGAGAGCTTCTCGCGACCCTCTCGCCGCTCGGTGATCGAGCCCCCGACGAGCACGATTCCATGTCGCCGCGCCCATGCGGCCATCGCCTCCGCCGACTCGCCGCCGTCGAGCGGCTCGGCATTCGCGTGCAGCTCGTCCGCGTCTCCGATCGCGTTCCACTTCTCGGGCAGCAAAACGACGTCGGCGCCGGTCCCAGCCGCCCGCTCGACCAGCGCTTCGGCCTTCGCGAGATTCGCGGCCTTGTCGGCGCGAGAGGTCATCTGCACGCACGCCACGCGGATCCGGTCTGACATCGAGGGAACGATAGCTTTGAGTCATGGAGGCGGTCTCCGGCCTCGCCGGTCGTGTGCGCGCCCTCACGGCTTTTCAAAGCCGTGACTTCCAGTTGCTCTGGAGCGGCCAGACGGTCTCGCTGATCGGCGACGGGGCGTTCTACGTCGCGCTCGGCTGGAAGGCGACGAGCCTGACGGGCTCGGCGAGCTCGCTCGGGGTCGTGCTGATGACGAGCGGGATCGCGATGCTCGCCACGCTGATGATCGGCGGCGCGCTCGCCGACCGCTACTCGCGCCGCATGCTGATGATCGTCTCCGACGTCGCGCGGTTCTTCGTAATCGGCGGAATTGCAGTCGCGGACGCGACGGGGAATCTCTCGTTTCCGCTCCTGATCGTGCTCTCGATCGGCTTCGGGGCCGCAGACGGGTTCTTCTATCCGGCGGTCGGCGGGATCGTTCCGCTCGTGGTCGAAGACCACGCGCTTCCGTCGGCCAACTCGATGATCTCGCTCTCCCGGCAGATGGGTTTCCTCATCGGGCCCGCGATCGCAGGCGTCGTCTACGGCGCCAGCGGGTCGGCGGTTGTCTTCGGCTTCGAAGCCGTGACCTTCCTCGTGTCGGCCGGCCTGATCGCGCTCGCGCGTCCGCGGCCGTTCGCTCCGGAACCGAGGGAAGGCACCCTACGCGAGATCGCGGCCGGGATCCGCTACGTGGCTGGAATCCCATGGCTCTGGATCTCGATCGTGCTCGCCGCCTTCGTCCTCATGATCGCGATGGCGCCCTACCAGACCGTGCTGCCGAAGCTGGTCGAGGACCATTTCGGCCGCGGAGTCAGCGCCTACGGCACGTTGTGGGCGATTCAGGGTGGCGGGATGGCACTGGGAACGCTCATCTTCGGCCAGTACCCTCCAAGTCGCCACCGCATCATCTGGATGTACGTGCTGTTCGGCCTCAACGACCTCTGTGTGGTCGTCATGGCGCTCATCGCCTCGTACGAGCTGGCGCTCGCCCTCGTCTTCCTCCGAGGCGTCTTCATCGGCTTCGGGCTCGGCGTGTGGAACACGCTCGTGATGCAGATGGTCCCGGAGAGCAAGCTCTCGCGCGTGATGAGCCTCGACTTCTTCGGCTCGTTCGCGCTGGTTCCGGTCGGGTACGCGCTCGCCGCGATCGCGGTCAACTTCTTCACGCCCACCGCGATCCTGGTGGCCGGGTTCTCGCTCGCCTTCGTTCTCTGGACGGCGCCGCTGGCCTTGCGCCCGGTTCGGACGGCGGCATGAAGGCGACGCTTACGGCGCCGACTTCAGGGCGCACCGCGAACGGGATCTGCAGCGCTTCGCGCGATCCCAGGACGCGTAGCGTGCGCGCCCGTCTGAACCGACCGGTCGACACGCTGGAATCCGCGACCGGATCATGAGGACGCCCAAGGAGATCCTGAGCCAGGCGCGGACGATTGCCCTTGTAGGCGCGTCGCCGAAGCCGGATCGGCCGAGCCATAGCGTGATGCGGTACCTGTTGTCGCAGGGCTACCGGGTCATACCCGTGCGGCCGCTCGACTGCGAAGACATCTTGGGCGTGGCGTGCGTGGAGTCGTTGGCTGAGATCGACGAGCCGATCGACGTCGTCGACGTCTTCCGACGCGTGGAGCACGCGCCCGCGCACGCACGCGAAGCCGTGGCGGCAGGAGCGAAGGCCTTCTGGCTCCAGCTTGGACTGCGCTCGGAAGAAGCGCGCGGAATTTGCGAGCAGGCAGGCCTCGACTACGTCGAGGACCAGTGCACCGCGATCGTGCATCGGCGATTGAAGGCGTGAGTGCGCGGAGCCGCCGTGGTCTCGCTCGTGACGACGACGCTGGGACGCGGGCAAGCGGTGACAGAGATGCCTGCTTAATTTCCGGATCGCCGGTTGTCGTAGCTCACTTCGCTCCGCCGGCTTCGTCAGCGTGAGACGTGCCACACCGACGTCAAGGAGGGGGCTTGCGGGGGAACCAGGGGTTCCCCCGCATCGATCGGGGTGCCCAGATTTGAACTGGGGACCTCTCCGACCCGAACGGAGCGCGCTACCAGGCTGCGCCACACCCCGAACTGCGAGCACAGGTTAGCGGCTCTCGATCGACGCGACGTTGCCTGGCTCGTTGACGTCTACCAGCAGTGCCGGGTCAAAATCACGATGACTCCGTGAGCCGCCTCCCGAAGCGCTCCGACGATGCCGGGAGAAGTTGCAGAGGCGTCACATCCCGGCACACACGCGCCACGCTTTCCACGCTACGTTGCCGCTGGTGACAACCAAGGAGGATGTGTGAACTCGGTGACGCTGATCGGAAATCTTGCGACTGAGGTCGACTTCAAGGAACTCTCGGCCGAGAAACGCGTTGCGAACTTCTTGCTCGCGGTCGAGCGAGGAGGCGAGAGTCGAGGCGCAGACTTCATCAGAATCGTCGCGTGGGACGCCCAGGCAGAGACCTGCCTGCGCTTCCTCGGCAAGGGCCGTCGGGTTGAGATCGACGGCCGCCTGCGGAGCCGGTCCTTCGAGGACAAGGAAGGCAAGAAACGCAACGTGACGGAGGTCGTCGCGAGCCGCGTGCAGGCGTTGGGCACGACCGGGGCGGCAGAGGCGGAGGTGCCGTTCGAAGCGGCGGCCGCTTCATAGAGGCTCGCGTTTCGACGCGGCGCCGCGCGGTCAGGCGTCCGCGGGTGAAACCGATGCGGCGAACTCCTCGATCGCGAGGAGACATACATCCGGCCGCTCTCCGATCAACAGGTGGCCGCAGTCCGCGATCACGCGAACCGGTGCCCGCAGCCGCCGGGCGTACTCGAAGGCATCGTCGACCGCCAGCTGATTGTCGTCCGCCCCCCAGATCACGAGACAGGGGCAACCGATCGCACGGAGTTCGTCCCGCGGATCGTCCGCGACCATGGCGCGGGCCGCCCCGACCGTGTCCGTGTGCAGGCCAGGCCCGGCCATGAAGCCCTCGACGATCCGGTTCGAGAGCGACGTGACGTCGGCTGCTCCCCAGTAGCCGAACACGAGGGAGCGCAGGAACGGTGAACGAGCGACGCGAGCACGATGAGGCGCCAGGAGCTTGCCCGGCTTGACGACGCCGAGGATGGCGAGGGCGTAGCGTGCTCGACGACCTCGCGAGGAGATGCCCGCGGCGGCCGCGAGAACGAGCCCGCGCACGAGCTCGGCACGACGCAACGCGAGCCGCACGGCGACCAGCCCGCCCAGTGAGTGCCCAACCACCACCGCCGGACCGATACTCGCTCGATCCATGACGAGGGCGATCCGATCAGCGAAGGGCTCGAGCGTCGGCGCCACGGGCAGCGCGGCCGACCCGCCGTGGCCGGGTAACTCCGGAATCAAGACGCGCCGGCTTCGGGCAAGCGTCGGCGCGAGCTCGGTCCAGTTGGCGGCTGCGCCGCCAAGGCCGTGGATCAGAACGAGCGGCGGATCACCGGCCTCCGGCCCGCCGACGTAGTACCGCATCTTGACCGCCTTGACGTCCGCGTAGCGCTCCTCGAACCCGGGGAGCAGGGCCTTTGCGTCCGTCACGGAGCGCGATTATGCTGCGGGAGATGGGATTGTGCGGAAGGCGGGCCGAGTGATGCCCGCGCCAACCGACAAGGGAGTCTCCTGAACCCGCCCGTGCGCATCGCGCCGGCGGGTTTTTTCATGAAACCCGCGCAGAACGCTACGCGTCCTGGGATCACGCGACGCTCTCTGCAATCCCCGTTCGCGGAGCGCCTCCGCTGCACGCTGACACCGAGGAGGGCCATGGCTAACCATTTGACGCCTGAAGAACTGTCGAAGGAGCTCGGGATCGATCGGCAGGAAGTGATCCGAGTCTGTCTCGAGGAGGGAGTGCCGATCTATCAGGGCAAGATCGACAAGACGCTCTTCCAGGCCCAGCTTCAGGCCATCGGAGCCTCTTCGGAGAAGACGTAGGGCGTCGTTACACGACTTCTGTGATGGGGGCTTCAGGAGAGAAGCCCCGTAGTACGAACTAGGACTTGCCGCCGGCAGCCTTGGCTCGCGAACGGCTTTGCGAGCGCGAGGCGGACTTCTTCTTGGTGGCGCCGTCGCTCGCAGCGCGGTCGCCTTTCGCTTCGGCGACGGACTTGCGGAGCGCATCCATCAGGTCGACCACAGGAGCCTCCGGGACCGGCTCCGGCTTCGCGATCTCCTCGCCGGCGAGCTTCGCCTCCAGCATTGCGCGCAGCTCCCGTCGGTACTCGTTCTCGAAATCCTCGGCGTCGAAATCGCCGACGAGGCTCTCGATCACCTGACGGGCCAAGTCGAGTTCCGCGTCCTTGACGTCAGTCTCGGCAACGGCCTCCTCGACCTCGGCGCGTGAGCGGACGTCCTCCGCGAAGAAGAGCGTCTCCAGCGCCAACGTGTCGCCGGTAGGCCGGATCAGGCAAAGGTTCTCCTTGCCCCAGAGCACGAACTTCCCGATCGCGGCCATGCCCGATTCCTGCATCGCTCGCAGGAGCAGCACGTACGGCCGACGTTGCGCCGGGGCGTTGGCGGGCGCAAGGTAATACGTCCGGTCGAAGTACACCGGGTCGACGTCATCGAGCTTGACGAAGCGCAGGATCTCGATCGACTGTGAGCGCTGGAGCGCGACCGATTCCAGGTCCTCCTCCTCGACCATCACGAACTCGCCCTTCGAGACTTCCCAGCCCTTAACGAGCTCGTCGGCCTCGACGTCGCGCTCATGGAACGGACAGAAGCGCTTTTGCTTGATCGGCGTCCCGCACTCCCGATGAAGGGTGCGAAACGCGATGTCGGATCGCTGGGTCGCGATCGAGAGCCCGATCGGAATGTTGACCAGGCCGAAGGAGATTGATCCGTTCCAGATGGTTCTCATGGGGCCGCCTTCGAATTCTACGCAGGACGGGCAGGTTTCTCCGTTCGATCGCGCTTTCCTGCGTTGGTCGGCCTGCCCTAAGCTAGGACTGAGATGGCAACCGAGGTGGCGTCCCCCGAACGGCCCGCAGAGGCCCCGGCCGGGCTGCGCAAGACGATTCCGGCCCTCTGGCGCGACGCGATTTCCAAGCCGCGGACAAACGCCGCGTACCTCGTCGAATCGGCGGACGGCTGGACCGAGATCTCGTGGCAGGAGGCCGCGGGCGCCGTCGAAGAGATCGCGCACGGCCTGCTCGCTCTCGGCGTCCGTAAGGGCGACGCGTTCGCGATCCTGGCGCAGACGAGCCCGGAGTGGGCGCTGTTCGACTTCGCGCTCGCTCACGTCGGTGCGGTGACTGCGCCGATCTACGCCAACTCCTCGCCAAAGGATTGCCAGTACGTCATCGACCATTCGGAGGCGATCGGAGTCCTCGTCCAGGACGACGAGCAGCTCGCCAAGCTGGCGGGCTATCGCGACCGGAACGCGCAGCTCGAGCACGTGTTGACGTTCGCCGACCTCGACGACCTCCGCGCGAAGGGCCGGGAGCACGCAGCCACCAACCCCGACGCAGTCGACGAGGCCGCGGCCGCCGTCGAGGAGGACGATCTCTTCACGTACATCTACACGTCGGGCACGACCGGGCCGCCCAAGGCCTGCATGATCCGGCACCGGAACTACCACGACATGGTCACCGTCGTGGATCGCGTCGAGCGCTTCTACCAGGACGACGACGTGATGCTCCTCTACCTCCCGCTCGCCCACAACTTCGGTCGCCTGATGCATCTGTCAGGGCCTCATGTTGGCTTCACCCTCGCTCTGCTCTCGGATCCGATGCGGGTCGGTGAGGTGTTGAGCGCGGTGCGGCCGACGATCCTGCCGAGCGTGCCGCGCGTCTACGAGAAGGTTCACACGGCCGTCCAGTCGCAGTTCGACCAGGCGACAGGCGTGAAGCGCAAGTTGATCGACTGGGCGCTCCGCGTAGGGCGCCGCGCGAGCCGCCTCCAGCAAGAGGGGAAGTCCCTACCACCGGGACTCGCGCTGCAGCGACGAATCGCCGACCGGCTCGTGTATTCGAAGGTGAAGGAGAAGCTCGGCGGACGTTTTCGCGCCGGGATCTCGGGCGGGGCTCCGCTCGCAAAGGAGATCGGTGAGTTCTTCCACGCGCTCGACGTAATGATCCTCGAGGGCTACGGACTGACCGAGTGCACGACCGCGGCCACCGTGAATCGACCGAACAAGTTCCGCTTCGGCACGGTCGGGCCCGCGCTGCCGGGCGTGGAGTTGAAGATCGCGGACGACGGCGAGGTGCTGATCCGGACGTCGACGATCTTCGCGGGCTACTACAAGGATCCGGACGCCACGGCCGAGATCCTTACCGACGACGGCTGGTTACGGTCCGGAGACGTTGGCCAACTCGACGCAGACGGGTTCCTGACGATCACGGACCGCAAGAAGGACATCCTCGTCACCGCCGGCGGAAAGAACGTCGCCCCGCAGAACATCGAGAACGAGCTCAAGAGCTCACGCTTCATCTCGCAGGCTCTCGTCGTCGGCGACCGCCGCCCGTACGTGGCCGCGTTGATCACGCTCGACGAAGACGAGGTGCAGAAATGGGCGCAGGCGCGAGGCTTCGACGGCGATCTGGAGATCCTGTCCCGCGACGATCGTGTCCGCGAGCTCGTGCAGAAGGTCGTCGACCGCGTCAACGGCGAGCATTCGCGCTTCGAGCAGCTCAAGCGCTTCGCAATCCTTCCCCGCGACTTCACGATGGCCGACGGGGAGGTCACACCGACGCTCAAGCTGAAGCGCCGGGTCTGTCAAGAGCACTTCGCCGACGAGATCACGGCGCTCTACAGTTAGGAGGGCTTGACGAAACGCAGCGCTGAGTCGTCAGACGCGCGCTGCTCGCCCCGAGGCGGCGTCCTCAGTCACACGCTACGCGTCAATCGTTGACGAACAGTCGCGCTATAACGGAGGTCCCGCCCTAGCTAAAGGCTCCCTGCGTCCTTGCCTCGGAACGACCATCGCATCCTGCCGACGAGCGACGTTCCGCCAAACCCTCCTAGGCGTCGACCAACCTGGTTTCGAGAGTTCGGAGTATTAGAGGCGGCGCGCGCCCACGTAGGTGGACGCATACCAGCCGGTCATGCTCGAGATCTTGACCACGTCTCCCGTGTGCGGCGAGTGGATGAAGTTCCCGCCCCCAACGTAGATGCCTTCGTGACCAAGACCGTTGAAGAAGACAAGATCGCCCGGCTGGAGATCGCTCCGAGAGACTGGCACGCCGTAGCCGTACTGCGCAGCAGCGTTATGTGGAAGCGAAACTCCGACCTGCGCGTAGACATACATAACGAAACCGGAGCAGTCGAACCCTGCCGGCGACGCGCCTCCCCAGACGTAGGGCGTCCCGAGGTAGCGCATCGCGATTCCCACGACTCCGCCGTAGCGAGACGGCGGTGCGACGGAGGCGCCGTCCGTGCCAACCGCTGAGACGCCGACTCCGGTACTCGCGGACGACTCGGACGGGAGCGACGCGCGCACCTGACTAGCCAGCGCGCGTTGGCGCGCCCGTTCGGCCGCCTGCATCCGCGCGATCTCGGCTCGAATCGAGGAGAGCAGTGCCTGCCGCTGGGCCAGCTGGCGCTCGATCGAGGCGCGCTGCGCGGCCTTGGCGGCGACCACCTCGCGCTGCTCGGCACGCGCATCCCGTAGCTGCACGGCCTGGCGCTTCATCTGGCTCCGGAAGGAGCGCATCTGGCCGACCACCTGATTGTCTTGTTCCGATACGCGGCTGACGGTGTCGATGCGCCTGAGCAGGTCATCCAGGCTGGTGGCGCCGAGGACGACGGCGAGCGTCGACGACTGCTCGCTTGCCGTATAGAGAGTGACCAAACGGTCTGAAAGCGTCGACTGGGCACGGCGGAAGTTCGCGCGCGCGATCGCGAGATGCCGCTTGTTCAGCTCGAGCTCGCGCTCGATTCGGTCGAGCTTCACGTTCGCGAGGTTGTAGGCCTCGACCGCATGCTCGAGCTGCGCGTCGATCTGCTGGACCTCGGCCAGCACTGATTGGGCACGCGTCTGCTGCGAGGCGACCGAAGTCGGCTCGGCGATCGCCGAGCTAACGGTCAGCAGGCTCGCGCCAACCGCAATGACGATGAGCCACGCCCGCCGACCGACCGAGCGAATTGCCGCTCGCCCCCTTCCTCCCGACGGGCGTACCGGATGGGGCCGGTACGTCACAAGCACGGCAGGCTAACAGCGCTGGCGGACGGCCGCAAACGCTTGGACCTGTGGAAAATGAATAGCGGCTAGTCACGCGGCTGCACGCACAAACTCGGACCAAATCGGGCGTTCATCTGTTACGGTCCGCCCTCGTGCGAGGACGCTCGCCCCGCCTCGCCGCAGGAATTGCCCCGCTTGCCGCGGCCGGTCTTGCGGCCCTCTCGCTTGCCGCCGCCGGCGGTACGAGCGCGCAGAGCCGCGCGACCGAGTTCAGGACTCAGGACGCGACGCTCGCGCGCAGGGCCCGTGCGGCGACATTGGAGCTCTACGGCCTGGACAGCGCCCTTGCCGGCGCTCGCACGGAGCTTGCCGCCGCCGAAGCGCGCCTGGCGGCCGTTCGGAGGGAACGAGACGACGTCAGGGTTCAGCTGGCCGTCGCGCACCGGACGTTCCGAATCTCGGAGCGCCGCCTGGGTGCGCGGTTGCGCGATCTCTACGAACAGGGGAGCACCAACGCGGTCGCGGTCCTGCTCGGATCCGAGTCGCTGGACGACGCCCTCTCGACGCTCGAAGGGCTCCACCGCTTCGCAAGCCAGGATCGAAGTGTCATCCGCCAGGTCCGCGCCGCCCGCGCGAAGCTCCGGGCCCTGGGGAAGAAGCTGGCGAGACGTGAAGCGGAAATCGAGCGGGAACGGGCACGAGCCGAAACGACCATCGCCTCACTCGAGCGAGCCCGTGCCGCCCGACGCGCGTACCTCGCGGCGCTCGGGAATGAACGCGCGATGACCGCGCGGCGGATCAGGAATGTCGAGACAGCGGCGGCCGCCGCACGGGAGCGCAGTGCACGCATCGCCCCATCACTGCCTTCCGCGCCTGCCCAAGTCTCGGTCCCGGCGCGGGGGGCACGCACGCTCACGGTCCTCGCCACCGGCTACGCGCTGCAGGGTACAACTGCGACCGGCCTTCCGGTCGGCTGGGGTGTTGTAGCGGTCGACCCCGGCATAATCCCGCTTGGCACGCGCATGACGATTCCCGGCTACGGCGCCGGCGTGGCGGCGGACGTGGGCTCGGCCGTGCAAGGGGCGACGATCGACCTCTGGTTTCCTACCGAGGTGCAGGCGCTGGCCTGGGGCCGTCGGACGGTCACGATCACCCTGCACTGAGTACAATCCATCGCGCCGCGGGAGCGACAGCGCGGGGGGTGACCGGCCGGTGACAGAAACGCTTGAGCGAGACGACGCGCGCACTCTCGAGGGCCTGCGAGTGCTGATCGTGGACGACCACGACCTCTTTCGCAGTGGTCTCCGAAATCTGCTGGAAGAGCAGAGCGTGAACGTCGTCGGCGAGGCTGCCGCCGGCAGCGAGGCCGTCAGGATCGTCCGGGAGCTCGCTCCCGACGTCGTCGTCATGGACCTGAACATGCCCGGCATGAACGGGGTCGAGGCCACCCGCCACATAACCAGCGCGGCGCCGCTGACGCGGGTCGTCGTGCTCACGATCTCAGACCAGGACGAGGACGTTCTGGACGCGATCCTCGCGGGGGCATGCGGCTACCTGCTGAAGGACTCCTCGATCCAGGACTTGATCACCGGGATCCGAGCGGCGGCCGTCGGCGAGTCGCTGATCTCGCCGCACATCGCTTCGAAGGTGCTGCAGCAGGTGCGCGCGACGAGCACCGTGCCTCAGATCGCGGAGACGATCCGGTCCGAGCTGTCGGACCGCGAGATCGAGGTCTTGAAGTTGATCGCGAACGGCAAGGACAACGCCGACATCGCCGGCGAGCTCCACATCAGCCCGAAGACGGTCAAGAACCACATCTCGAACATCCTGATGAAGCTGCAGATCGAGAACCGCATCCAAGCCGCGGTCTACGCGGTCAGGAGCGGGATCGTCTAGGTCCCGCCGCGGAAAGTGCGCAGCACTTTCCGCGGAAAGCTAGGCCGCCGCGCGAGCCTGATCGAAGCGGGCCTTGAGCGCCACGAGCAGCGCCCGCAGCTGACCGAGATCGTGATCCGTTTGCTCGATTTGTCGTCCGAGGGTGGCCAGCTCGTCGGACCGCGTTGCGCGACGGGCGAAGGACGCAGCGGCCGCGGCCAACCGGCGCTCGAGACGGTGCCGCTCGGCCTCGAGGGCGAGCGCATGGGCGTACCCGCCCGTGAGCGCGTGCTCGAGCTCGGCACGGGACTCCGGACGCAGAGGTGCGTCGATGAGCCCGCGAATCTCGTCGTAGATGGTGGTACCGCTGGTCATGTGCCCCGCTTGCCTCCTCTGAAGTATCCGCAGAGTCTCGGCCGGCTTCATGGGCCGCCTGACCCATCTTTCGCACAGACTGGACCCAGATTGGTGAAGAATTGAGCACGGTGCGCCGCGCCGTTCTCTTCGCGCTCGAGGTGATGCTCGCGCTCACTGTCGCGGGCGCCGCCTCGGCGCAAAGCACGCAGGCTCCGCTCGCAGAGAGGCTCGCCCGAGCGTTGAAAGTGCCGCACGTGTCCGCGACTTCGAGCGCAGCCGTCGCTTTCGACCTCAACACAGGAAAGGAAGTGTTCGCGCGCCACAAGTCGCTCGCGCTGGCTCCCGCGTCGACCGAGAAGCTGACGGTCGCGTTCGCGGCGATCTTCGCGCTCGGCTCCGACTACCGGATCGAGACGGACGTGCTCGGGAGCGGAGAGCGTGTCGGCGCGACCTGGAAGGGCAGCCTTGTGCTCAAGGGCCACGGCGATCCCGCGCTGACCAGCGTTGGCCTCGCCAGGCTCGCCGCCCAGGTGCGGACGCTGGGACTCCGCCGCGTCACGGGGGGTGTTGTCGGGGACGAGTCCTACTTTGACTCTCGACGGACGGTTGCCGGCTGGAAGCCGTCCTTCTACATCCAGGAGTCACCGCCGCTCTCAGCGTTGATCGTCGATCGCGGCAAGGTGGGGGGCTACACGAGCGCGAACCCGGCGCTCGCGGCCGCCACAGCGTTTCGGGCAGCGCTCCGTCGTGCCGGGATCACGGTCGCCGGACGAGCCCGGGTCGGACGTCCGCAGGCGGCGGATTTCCCGCTCGCGTTCGTCCACTCGCCGTCGATCGCCGCTCTGGTGCGGTTCATGGGCCTCGAGAGCGACAACCTCACCGCCGAGATGCTCCTCAAGCAGCTCGGCGCGGTCGAGGAAGGCCAGGGGACGAGCGCCGGCGGTGCCGCCGTCGTCATGCGCACGATGCGGAGCTCGGGGGTCCCGCTCGCCGGAGTCCGGATTGTCGACGGCTCGGGACTCTCGCTCTCCAACCGCCTGACTGCTGCCGCGCTCGTGGGCACGCTGCGCGCCGCTTGGGGCGAACCAGAGATCAAGGGAGCCATCCTGCGCTCGCTGCCCGTCGCGGGTCGGAGGGGGACGCTCGAGAACCGGCTCAGGCGACCCCCCACACTCGGGAACGTCGCCGCGAAGACCGGCACGACGACCCGGGCCTCGGCGCTCTCGGGTTATGTCCGTGGCCGCTACGTCTTCGCGGTGATCCAGAACGGACGCCCGGTTTCGTCTTGGTGGGCACGAAAGGCGCAGGACCGGTTCGTCACCGTGCTCGCAGCCAAGTAGCGTCGCGTCGTCACCGTCGCCGCGTCGGCGCTTCGCTACGCGGTCTCGCGCCCGGTTCGAGCGTCGCTCCGCCGAGGAGCTCGAGCAGGTCGGCCTCCGTCAGCAGCGGTACGCCCTCTCGCTGGGCCTTGGTCAGCTTCGAGTTACCCGGCTCCTCGCCCACCACGAGGCCGGTCGTCTTCTTCGAAACCGAGTTCGTCACCTTGGCCCCGCGAGCTTCAAGCGCAGCGGCGGCCTGTTCACGCGAGTAACCCTCGAGGGTGCCTGTGATCACATAGGTGTTGCCCGTCAGCGGCCCTTCGACCGGACGGTCCTCGTCACCGAGCTCGAAGCGCAAACCCAGCTCTCGCAGCTCCGCGACGAGAGCCCTGTTCGCGTCGTCCGCGAACCACTCGGCGATTGAG
>JBKOXM010000221.1:0-3459 GCA_046724925.1 Actinomycetota bacterium
TCCCGCCGTCGGCCGATCGAGCCCGGCAAGCAGATTCAGCAACGTCGACTTCCCGCTGCCGCTCGGCCCCATGATCGCGACGAACTCGCCGCGCTCGATCGAGAGGTCGACACCACGCAGACCGAGCACCTTCGCGCCGCCGGTCTCGTACGTCTTGGCCACGTTCCTCGCCTCGAGCACCGCGGTCATAGACCCTCCTCCCTCAGCGCCAGGCGCCGTTCGATCAACTCGAGCCATTCCAGGTCGGCCTTGAGATGCAAGATCGCCCCCTCGACGAGCAACTCGGCCGCCGGCCCTTTGCCGTTGGCTTCCAACACGCCGTTCAGGTCCCGCAGCGACTGCAGGTACTCGAGCCGCTGAGTTTCGATCAGCTTCCCCGGCTCGGCGAGACCAACAGCGGACGCGACGATGAGCTTCATGAAGAACTCGTCCTTCAGCCGCCGACCAGACGCGGGCGTCTCGATCCACTCCGCCAGCATCGTCCGGCCGGCATCGGTGAGGCGATACACGCGCTTCCCGCGGCTGTCGCCCGGCACCGTCTCGCTGGCGACAAGCCCATCGCGCTCCAGCCGCGCGAGCGTCGTGTAGATCTGGCCGGCGTTCAGGGCCGGCAAGAGGGACCCGAACTCTTGCTCCAGCGCCCGCTTCAGCTCGTAACCATGGGCACGCTCGCCATGCAGCAGCGCGAGGAACAGCTCCCTCATAGTTAGCGAGTACTCGCTAACTATTTACTCACAGACGGATCAGGAATCGAGAAGCGCGGGCTGCAGGCCAGCGACGCTGACGTCGTCCAGGAGCCGACCGAACAGCTGTAGGGTTCGCGGCTGCGCCGTCCGCGACCCCGCGGGTAACCTGATCCGCATCCAGGAGCTGCGCTGCGCCGTCCGGCGATCGCACCGGAGGACAAGCGGCTGGGACTCGTTCGACGCACGGAGGTGCTTTGCAATGGCTGAGAGGAAACCTGCAAAGAAGGGCCCGCAGAAGTCCGCCAAGAGCACCACCGTGACCGGCAAGAAGTCCAGGGGATTCACGGCCGAGGAGCGAGCTGCGATGAAGGAGCGCGCCCAAGAGCTGAAGGCGGAAGCGCGCCGCGGCCCGCGCGGGGGCAAGGCGGACGGGGAAAGCGCTGTGCTCGCGAAGATCGCCGAGATGCAGGGACCGGATCGCGCCATGGCCGAGCGGTTGCATGCGATCGTCAAGGCCAGCGCGCCAGCCCTCTCGCCGAAGACCTGGTACGGGATGCCCGCGTACGCCAAGGAGGGCAAGGTCGTCTGCTTCTTCCAAAGCGCGGAGAAGTTCAAATCGAGGTACGCGACGTTCGGGTTCAGCGACGAGGCGAACCTCGACGAAGGCGCCATGTGGCCGACCTCCTTCGCGCTGAAGGAGTTGACCGCCGCCGACGAGGCAAGGATCGGCGCGCTCGTGAGGAAAGCCGTGAGCTGAGGGCTGAGCTCGCCACTGGGCCCGCCCTAGGCGCGAGCGCAGCGCGAATGCCGTGCGAGATCTCCCGGCCGGCTGCGGTGCCGATGCGAGGCCGCGGTGACTAGCGCTCAGTTGTCCTCTTCAGGCCGCTGAGCATTTGCTTCCAGTTCTTCTCGTAGTGCTCTCGGTTGGCTCGATCCTGGTCCGTTGCGCCGCCTTCGAGGTTTGATTGGCGCAAGGTGACGTGTGTCCCGCCGTTCTGGTCATCGAGCGTGATCGCGACGACGTGGTAGTTCTCAGGAGCGTCGGGCTTGCCGCCCGTCGGGCTCCAGTGGGAGTAGGCGAGCTTCCGTTCGGGCTCGACCTCGAGGATCTCGCCCTTGTCTTCGTACGACTTGCCGTCCCACTCGCCTTTGAATGTGATCGGGCTTCCGACCCGCCAGTCCGTATCGACCTCGGCGCCGAGATAGTACTCCGTGATCTTCTCCGGATCGGTGAGCGACCTCCATACCTCGCTTCGGGGGGCATCGATGTCGACTGCTGCTTCTGCAGTGACCTCATTCATCGCGACCTCCAGCCATGATTTCCCGAAGCGGCATCATACTCTTCGAAAGAATAATGTCATGGAGAATACGCTTACGACGACCGAGGGAGCTGTGCTGGGCCTCGTCGCGTTTGGGGAAGCCTCGGGCTACGACCTCGCTCGGCTCGCCGCAACCAGCGTCGCCCACATCTGGACGCCGTCCCAGAGCCAGATCTATAAGACGCTCGCGCGCTTGGCCGCACAAGGCCTGACTCAAGTGCGCGAGATCGAGCAACGCGGGAGACCGGACAAGGCGGTCTACAGGATCACACGGAAAGGAAGAACGGCTCTGCGCCGCTGGCTCGACGATGTTGAGGACGAGCCAGTGAGCGGCAGGGCGGTCTTCCCTCTAAAGCCCTTCTTCTGCGATTTCGCCTCTCCGGGGACGGCGCACGCCCAACTGGCGGCCTATCGTCGCTATCTCAAGAGGCGGCTCGAGCGTTACGAACAGCTCCGTGCCGGCGCGCGCCCTTTCGAGAGCGACTTCCCCGGCCACGTGCTCCGACACGGCATCGCACGCGTGAACGCGACGCTTGCCTGGATCGACGAGACAGCGGCCGCGCTCGAGGCGCCGAGACCGAGCCGCGCTACTCGCTGAAGCAGCTTTAATGCCGCACGGGGTTTCCGGTCGCAACGCACGGCAACGGTTTGGGCTTGTTTCCGGCGTTCTTGCGCGTGGACGGTTTGCCGCCTTTTGCCACGAATTGCAACGACGGGGGTCCATAAGGCTCCATCCGGAGTTGTCCATCCTGGCTACGTCGGGGCTGGCTTGCCGACATCTTTGTGGTCCGGCCTCACGCTTGAGTTCGTGCGCACCACACGTCCGGCGTCGGCGAGCGCCCTGGACGCACTCGTGTTGGCTGCGCGCCTACTGGCTTTTCAGGTACTCGACGAGGTCGGTCTTCTGCTGCTGGGTCAGCTCGAGGTTGAAGCAGCTGTTGTAGTGGTCGACGACGTCGAGTAGCGTGGGGAAGCGGCCGTCGTGGTAGAAGCCGCGCTTCGACCGCGTGAAGAGCGCTTGGAGGGGAGCGGTCACGTAGGTGCCGTCCGGGCCGCGGTCGGCCTGGAAGGAGTCGATGCAGATCTCACTCGGCTTGTGGGCGTTGTAGCCGGGCTCGGTGCCGAGCGACCCGATGTGGCAGCCTGAGCATCTTCCCTGGCCGTTGAAGATCTTGGCGCCGCGGGCGGCCGCACCTCGATTGAAGCTTCCCTTTGGCGGCGTCGGCGCCGGCAGGTCGATCTGATACGCGTGCAGCGCGGCCAGCTTCGGGGTGACGAGATCCGGAAGGCCGGTGTCTGCGGTCGGGACGGGAAGGACGCCCTCGCCGATGTAGGGGTGGGTGTGCCCGAAGCCAGCCGCCGCGGCGAGCGGGAACTTGGCGGCGTCGTCGAGTCGAGGGTCGAAGAAGTTGCCCTGGCCGTGCATCTCCAGGTTGGCGACGAAGGCGTTCCAG
>JBKOXM010000208.1:0-7994 GCA_046724925.1 Actinomycetota bacterium
CGGTCTACGCCGCCTTCGGCGACGGTCTTCCGTTCGTGCCGTGGCTCCTCGAGCACGTCAAGCGGAAGGAGCAGATCAGTTGGGAGGAGACGCTCTCGATCGCGCGCGTGGGCGCCGCCGAGTGCCTGAAGTCGGGGATCACGACGGTGGGCGACGCCAGCCATCGAGGAGCGGCCGCGCGTGCATGCGACGAGTTCGGGCTGCGAGCCACCGTCTACCTCGAAGTCTTCGGCCGGACGCCGGAGGACGCACTGACGAGGTTCGAGACCGTTCGCGAGCGTGCGGGCGACGCCTTCTCGCGTCGAGTTCGGCTCGGCATCTCGCCGCATACGCCGTTCAACATCTCCACCGAGATCTACGCCGCGTGTACCGCCACCGGTCTGCCGATGGCGACGCATCTCTCGGAAAGCGAGGCGGAGGTCGAGTGGCTGCGCTCGGGCACCGGGCCGTTGGCGCAGTTCGAGGACGCCGGCTTCATCCTCGTACCGCCGACGGGAACGAGTGGCATCCGCCGCCTCGCTGACGCAGGCCTGCTGGGGCCCCACCTGACGGCGGCGCACTGCGTCCAGGTGGATGACGAGGACATTGGGCTGTTGGCCACGCACGAGGTCGCCGTCGCCCACTGTCCACGTTCGAATGCCCTCCTCGGCTGCGGCATCGCGCCGCTTACGGAGCTGCGCGCGGCCGGGATACGTGTCGGGCTCGGCACGGACAGTCCGAACTCGGCCGTGTCGTTCGACATGTTCGACGAGATGCGTGCCGCAGTGGTCGCCGCACGCTCGAGGACGCGGCGAGCCGACGCGCTCCCGGCAGCTGACGCACTCGAGCTCGCCACCCTCGACTCGGCGCGTGCGCTCGGCCTGGACGGCATCGTCGGCTCTCTGACGGCGGGCAAACAGGCCGACCTAACCGTCGTCTCCCTCGAGGGCTCGCTGTATCACCCCTGGGAAGATCCGGCTGCAGCAGTGGTCTTCGGCGGCTCCCCCGAGCGCGTACTCTTGACGGTGGTCGACGGCGACACGACGTACGAGAAAGGGGTGACCGAGTGGCCCGAGCTGACCGTCGCCGCGCAAAACGCGCGCGCGCAAATGCTCCCAGCCGCTCCCGCAGCGACGCGAGCGTGATCGAGAACACGATGTTCTTCCCTCGCCTGCGCAAGCAGGTGAAGTGGATGTTCGTGTTCTTGGCGTTCTCGTTCGCGATCGGCTTCGTGGTCTTCAACGTCGGCGGCGCCGGTCCGAGCGGCGGCATCGGCGACCTGCTGCGCGGCTCGGCCGGGTCGTCCGGACCGTCGGTCGGCGACGCGCGGTCGAAGATCGAAGACAATCCCAACAACCCGGAGGGCTACCGCGAGCTTGCCACCGCTCTCCAGCAGCGCGGGGACGTCGACGAGGCGATCCCGCCGCTCGTGCGGTACGTCGAGCTTCGACCGAAAGACGTCGACGCGCAGCAAGAGCTCGCCGCCCTCTACTTGCGCAGGGCGGACCGGTACCGAGACGCCGCCCAGGCCGCGCAGCTGGAGGCCAACGAAAGCTTCGGCGGCACTATCTTCAATCCGCCTCCGACGACGACTCTCGGGCGAGCGCTCGGCTCCGATCCGGTCACGAACGCCGTCTCGCAGGAGCTCCAACAGCGCCTCACGGCCGCGTCGGCCGGCATGCAGACGAACTACCGCCAGGCGGTGGCCATCTACGTCCGGATTGCACGGGCACAACCGAACGACCCAAACGTGCAGTCACAGCTCGCGCAGACCGCCGAAGCGGCCGGCGACGTGAAGGTCGCCTTGGCCGCCTACCGCCGCTTCCTCAAGCTCGCTCCGGACGACCCGAGCGCGTCAGCGATCAGAGAACGGATCAAGCAGCTCCAAGCGTCCGCGACCGCCCCAACCGGGGGTTAGACTCCGGCGATCCAGGACAAGGCGAGCAAACCGGGGGACCGATGAACTTCGACATCAAGACCGAACAGCTCTCTGATGAGGCGTACGTGATCTCACTCGCCGGGGAGGTCGATCTCTACACGGCGCCCGAGTTCAAACAGCAGCTCCTCGACGTGATCTCACAGGGAGGCAAGGAGGTCATCGTCGACTTCACCAACACGACGTTCATCGACTCGACGACGCTCGGCGTGCTCGTCGGCGGGGTCAAGCGGCTGCGCACGACGGAAGGGCAGCTGTCGCTCGTGTGCAGCGACCGCAACATCACGAAGATCTTCGAGATCACCGGCCTCGACCGCGTGTTCACGATCTACCCGACGCGAGACGAGGCGCTCTCGAAGCTTGGGTCCGCGAGCCAGCCGTCCGCATAGCCCTCGCCAAATGCGGCGCATTCGCGGGTAGAGCGTTGAAGGCAGCCGCTCTCATTCGTGCCGGATCGATCGCCAGCTCGGCGCTCCTCCTCGCCGCTTGCGGCACCGGTGGGATGGGCTCCGGCTCGGCTGACACCGCGCGGGGGGAACAGCTCTTCAAGGAGAAGTGCGGCGGGTGCCACAAGCTGAGTGCGGCCGGCACGCCGGGCACGCAAGGGCCGGATCTCGACGCTGCGTTCGCCGCCGCGCGTGCGGACGGCCTGGGCGAGAGCACGATCCGCGAGGTCGTCCTCGATCAGATTCGCTTCGCGGTTCCGCCGATGCCGAGGAACCTGGTCGAGGGAGACGACGCCGTCGCTGTCGCAGCCTACGTCGCTGATGTCGCCGGGAACCCGGAGGCGCGGGCCCAGACGAGCACAACGGGCGGCGCGACCGACCCGAAGTCCCTGATGGCGACCAACTGCGGTAGTTGCCACACGTTCTCGGCCGCAGGGATCAACGGCACCGTCGGCCCGAGCCTCGATCAGACGCAGAAGGACCGCGCGGCGATCATCACGCAGATCACGAACGGCGGCGGTGGAATGCCGCCCTTCAAGGGGACTCTCACCGACGAACAGATCAGCGCGATCGCCGATTTCATCCTGAAGAACAAGAAGTAGCCGCGGCTCGACCTGCGAGCCCGTGGATCGAAAGTGCGCGCTCAGTCGGCGACTTCGTCGCGCTCGGCGGCAAGGTCGGTCACGACGTGCGTGATGGGCACGTCGAAGCGCGCACGCGCACGCTCGACAAGGTTGGTCTCGAGCCAGTGCGAGCGGCCGGGCGGGTGCGTCGAGATGATGATCTCGTCAGGCCCGAACAGCCGAAACCAGTCCTCGATCGCCTGCAGCGGCTCGGCGTCGCCGATCTCACCGCGCGCGTCGATCCCGACCTCACGCAACCGCTCGAGGCTCCGCTGCAGGCGCTGGTTGGCGGCTTCCCGCGCAGGATCCTCGTCCGAGGCCCAATGCCGAAGTGGAGAGTTGAGCGCCGGAGTGACGACGAGCACCTGCTCGTCGTAGCCGGCCGCGCGCTCGTGAATCGTGTCCCGCAGGCTGCCGCCGCCGACGGTCTCGTTTGCGATCACGAGGATCCGCCGCTCGTGCTCGGGCCCTCGATGTTGCGATCGCGTCCGCACAGGCCTCACGTCCTCTGAACCGAAGAACCACCAGAGCGCGCCGAGTGTGAGGAGGACGAAGGCGACGAATCCCACCCATTGGCCGCCGACCTTCGTCGCGAGGACGATCAACCCGAAGTACGCAATCGAAGCCAGGACGAATCGATAGGCCTCGGCTTCGCTGCGCAGCGGGTTTCGCATGCCTAGATCAGATAGACGGTGGTGTAGACCACGATCCACATTACGTCGACGAAATGCCAGTAGATCCCGGGGATCTCGACCCCGTGGTGGTGAGCCGGGGAGAAGTGGCCCCGGAAGGCGCGGATCGTCGCCATCGCGAGCAACGTCAGTCCGACGAACACATGCGCGCCGTGCAGCCCGGTCAGACCGTAGAAGATCGTCCCGAACGCACCGTCCTTCGGCGCGAAGCCGACGCGCGAGTACTCGCGAACCTGCGTCAGTAGGAACGCGAGCCCCATCAGGAACGTAAGGACGAGGCCGCCTTGGAGGCCCGCCCGCGAGCCGCGCTTGATCGACTGGAGGGCCCAGTGCATCGTGAAGCTGGACGTGACGAGGATCGCCGTGTTCACGCCGGCAACGAACTTCGGGAGGTGGAACGGCTCGGGGGGCCAATCCGCGCCGTTGACGACTCGAACGAAGAAGTACGCCGTGAAGAACGAGCCGAAGAGCATGATCTCCGACGCGATGAAGAGGAACATTCCGAGAACGCGGGCATCGACGCGCGAGCTCTGATGGGCTACCGGCGGGCCGTGATGCTCGTGCGCGGTCGCGTGAGCTTCCATTTACCGATTCCTTCGCGCCACTAGGCGCCGACCCGGTCGGGCTCGACGACGACGTGCTCGACGGGGAGGTTCGTCTCGTTCCGCAGGCGCTCGACCAGGTCGCCGCGCAGCCAGCCCGACCGCTCTTCGGGGAACGTGGAGACGATGATCTCGTCGATTCGCTCGTCGCGCACCGCGTGGAGCGCCGCCGTGTACGGGTCGGGGTGCGCGATCTGTCCGTGCGCGTCGATCCCGTCCGAGCGAAGCTCGATCAGGGCGCGGCGAAGGCGGCGTTCTGCTTCCGGCGGCACGCTCTGGCTGAGGTCGCTCTGGGGCGCGATGATCAAAAACGAAGCCGCCGAGCGCTGCGCGCGCGCTCGAATCCTCTGCAGCAGCGGCTCGCCGACGACCGTCTCGTTGGCGACCACGAGCACGTTCTTCTCGTCCTCCGGCGTGGACTGGGCCACGACGTGCTCGACGGGCCGTCCTCCGGCGGCGTCGCGGATCTGCTCGACGACGTTCCGTCGCAGCCACCCTGAGCGTTCGACCGGATGCGTCGAGATGACGATCTCGGTCGGAGGCGGCTCGAGCTGGGCGAGGGCGTCCTTGACCGCGGCCACCGGATCGGCCTCGACGACGAATCCGTGCGCGTGAACTCCGGCTTGACGCAGCGCGAGCAGCGTCCGCTCGAGTCGGCGGCCGGCGGCCGCTCGGCGTGTGTCCTCGTACACGACGTAGCCCTCTCGGGGGGTATTGACCGGGCTGAGCACCGTCACGCGTGTCTGGGAGTCCCGCGCTCGCTTCGTGACCGACTCGATCAAGCCGCGGCCGGTGACAGTCTCGTTTGCGACGACGAGGATGTGAGCGCCGCCGGCGGCGTTCATCGCACCTCGACCGGCCGTTCGGCCCGGTCGCCGTTCAGCACTGCGTGACGCGCGCCGGGAACCCCGTACTCGTACGGATTGCCGACGACCTGCGGGATCTCGTCGAAGTTGAAGATCGGCGGCGGAGAGGAGACCTGCCACTCGAGGGTCAGGCCGCGCCAAGGATTCGCTGGCGCCTTTGGCCCCCGCGCCCAGCTCACGACCGCGTTGTAGAGGAAGATCATGAACGAGGCTCCGAGGACGAACGACCAGAACGAGATGAAAAGGTTCCAGTCTCCGAACCTGTCCTCATAGGACGCGACCCGCCGGGGCATCCCCTGCAGGCCGATCAGGTGCATGGGGAAGAACGTGAAGTTGAATGCGATGAACGTCAGCCAGAAGTGGATCTTCCCGAGCCGCTCGTCGTACATCCGGCCGGTCATCTTCGGGAACCAGTAGTAGATGCCCGCAAAGATCGTGAACAGCGAGCCGCCGAGGAGCACGTAGTGGATGTGAGCGACCACGAAATACGTGTCCGAGGTGTGGATGTCGATCGGGACCGCACCGAGGAAGATCCCCGACAGACCTCCGATCACGAACATCGAGACGAAGCCGAGCGCCCAGAGCATGGGTGTCGTGAAGTGGATGCGCCCCTCCCACAGCGTGGCCAGCCACGAGAAGACCTTGATCCCGGTCGGCACGGCGATCAGCAGCGTCGTGATCATCATCGGGATCCGCAGCCAGGGCGCCATGCCCGAGACGAACATGTGGTGGGCCCAGACCGAGAACCCGAGCACCAGGATCGCCATCAGCGAGAGCGCCATCAGGCGATAGCCGAAGATCGGCTTGCGGGACATGACGGAGATGACCTCCGAGGCGATCCCGAAGCCGGGCAGCATCATGATGTAGACGGCCGGGTGCGAGTAGAACCAGAAGATGTGCTGGTAGCCGAGCACGTAACCCTGGTCGGCCGGGTCGAAGAAGTTCGTGTGCATGATCCGGTCGAACATCACGAAGAACTGCGAGCCCGCGATAAACGGCGTCGCGATCACGACGAGCAGTGACGTCGTGAAGTTCGCCCAGACGAGCAGCGGCATGCGCCAGAAGGTCATGCCCGGCGCTCGCATCGTGATGATCGTGACCAGGAAGTTGAGCGCGGTCATGATCGAGGACGCGCCCGCCCACTGGACAGCCATGTTGAAGAAGACCGATCCGAAGGGTTGCTTCTCGCAGAGAGGCGCATAGCACGTCCAGCCGGAGGCGAACGCGCCGACGATGAAGCTGGCCAGCATCATCAGGCCGGCGATCGGGAGCAGCCAGTACGAGAGCGCGTTCAGGCGCGGGAACGCCATGTCCGGCGCTCCCAGCATCAGCGGGACGACGAAGTTCGCGAGGCCCGCGAAGGCGGGGATGACGAACAGGAAGATCATCAAGCTCGCGTGGACGGAGAAGAGCCCGTTGTAGGTCTGCGTGTCGACGAACTGCATCCCCGGCTTTGCAAGCTCGGCGCGGACGAGCATGGCCAGCAGCCCGCCGGCGAGGAAGAAGAAGATCGTGGTGGCGACGTACTGGACGCCGATCACCTTGTGGTCGGTGTTGACCCGGAAGTAGTCCTGCCAGCGGCGTGCGCCGTGGCTCGAGTGGTCCTCCGGCTTCGTCGGCGAGCCGATGAAGTAACTGACCCAATAGTCGAAGGCCCCGATTCCCGCGAGGAAGCCGATCGGCGCCAGTGTCAGCGTCGCGACGACTGTGATGACACCCCAGTCGACGACCGGTTCCCAGCCGGCCAGCGCGCGGAGACCGACGACGATTCCGAAGCCCAGGAACCAGAAGAGGGGGACCATCCAGATCGTGCGAAGCCAGCCGCCGACAACCCAGCGGCGCCAGCCGGTCGGCCCGGGAGCGATCGCCGGGCCGTGGCCGTTCGTGGTCTGCACGTGCTCCGTAGTCCTCATGCGCCGCCACCCCGGCTCGAAGCGATCAGGAAGCGAACAAGCGCGTCCAGCTGCTCCTGAGAAAGGTCGAACGTCGGCATAGTGACGCCCTCGAACCCGGGCTCCTTATAGGCCTGCGGACTGACGATCGATTCGCGCACGAACTCCTCCAGCGGCTTGCCGGCCCGGCGGGCGTCCTGCGGCAGGTTATCCAGGTCGGGACCCGTTGTTCCGCTTGCGTTCGCCGCCTCCAGCGTGTGGCAGCCTCCGCACCCCTCGGCGGTGAAGACAGCGAGGCCTGGGTCTCCGCCGGCCTGCGGAGCTGCGCTCCTGCCGCCGCGTCGCAGCCAGCGATCGAACGCGCCCGGCCGCATCACGAGCGCACGTGCTCGCATCGTCGCGTGGCCGAGGCCGCAGAGCTCGGTGCAGATCACACGGAACTCGCCGGTCTTCGTCGGAGTGACGATCAACTTCGTCTCGATCCCCGGAACGGCGTCTTGCTTCTGGCCGAACTCCGGCACCCAGAACGAATGGATCACTTCGCTTGCGCACAGCAGAAGCTCCGTCGAGCGACCCACGGGCAGACGCAAGATCGGGGAGGCCACGATCCGATCGCCCCGCGGGTTGAGGCAAAGCTGCTGGCGCCGGTCCTTGTCGTCGGGAACGGACCCACGGGTCGGGTAGGTGAACGTCCACGCGAACTGCTGCCCGCGAACGAGCACTGTCAAAGGAGCCTGTCCGGCCTGGGCACGGTCGTTGCGGGCAAGCACGATCGCGCTCACGATCGCGATCGCCGTGACCAGAATCGCCGGCACGGCGGTCCACACGATCTCCAGACCCGTGTGACCGTGAATGGGCGGGCCGTCGGAGTCGTCTTCTGGCGGCGCGCGGAACTTGACGCCTGCATAGATGCTGACCGCGGCAACGACGGCGAAGATCCCGATGCAGATCGCCGTGG
>JBKOXM010000023.1:0-6314 GCA_046724925.1 Actinomycetota bacterium
CCCGTCGACCGCGTTTGGGAGGCGATCGCGGAGCCGGTTCGCTGGCCTGACTGGTGGCCCGGGGTCATGAAGGTCGTCGAGTTCCACCACGGCGACGACATCGGCCTCGGCAGCGTCTACGACCACTGGTGGAAGGGCATCTTTCCGTACACCGTCGACTTCCGGACGACGACCACTCGACTCGAGAGGCCACATTTGATCGAGGCGCGCGCCGACGGCAAGCTCGCCGGGGTCGGCCGCTGGCGTTTCTTCCACGGCAGCGCGACGGCGCTCACGTATGAGTGGGAGGTGCGGACGACCGCCCTCTGGATGAACGCGGCGGCCCCCGTCGCGCGGCCCGTATTCGTCTGGAACCACAACGTGCTCATGCGCCGCGGCGGCTCGGGGCTCGCTCGGCACCTCGGAGTCAAGCTGCTCGCGGAGGGCTACGACTGACCGTCGCCAGTCCGCAGCACCACGTCCGCCCTTCGAAACGCATCGTCACGCAATCGACACGAAGTCGTGACACACGCGTGCGCTCGAACTCGCTACCGTCGAAGATGGGTGGTGCGTGGACCGCTCCCCACCCAGGAGGGGCGGGGCTGCGCGCGCGCTACCGCCCTGATCGCCGCCGAGCTCGCTAGGCCGCGCCGAGCTCTTCGACCAGGGGGTCGGTGTCGAAGGGATCGAAAGCGATTCGGCCGGCGATCTCCTCGCTCGTCGGCCGCGTCCCCTCCGTGAAGAGCCCACGCAGGAGCTCGCCCGTCCGTGGGTCGCGCCACCATGCGTCGCCGACCTCTCGTTCGAGGTGCGAGCGCAGCTGGGACGCCCGGATCCAGGCGCGAAGGTAGTCCGCGCAATAGAACCCGGAGTCCATGTCCGAGAGGAAGGCGTCGCCGCGATATCGGATCCCGGTCGCCGCGGTGAGGCGCTCCGAATACCCCTCGGCCGTCCCCCCGTCCTGTCCGAAGCGTGACCAGAAGTCGAGCTCGAACTGCAGCTTCGCGACGTACCGGCGGAAGAGCAACGCCTCCAGGAAGACCGTGGCCTCGGCGTTCTCGGCCGCCTCCTGCTCGGAGAGGTCGAAGTACTGCTCGTGCCACTCCGGCTCGCGCGTGATCGCCTCGAGGATGTACGAGTAGATCTCCGTCAGCGCGTGGTCGCGCGAGAGTCGCCTGAAGGTGTAGGGCAGCTGAGGATCGCAGCCGGCGTAGTGCAGCGCGTGACCCGCCTCGTGCAGGAAGGCCTGGTAGTCGTGCAGCCCGCCCTGCGCACGCGTGATCAGGTGGACGACCTCGGGCGGGTTGGAGGCGATCACGCAGGCGCGGGGCGATTTCTGCGGCCGATCGTCGAGATCGAGCCTCACGTTACTGTCGGCGGCGAGGTCGAACCCCAGCTCGGACAGCGTCTGCATGGACACCTCGACCGCGCGCTCCTTCGTGTACGTCGCGTCGAGCGGCGAGAGGCGGCGCATGTACGCGACGTGGCTGGACTTCGGCACGTCGTCGCGCGACTCCCCTAGCAAGCGACCGAACCAGCGCTCGCGCAGGCGCTTCCACGGCTCCGTCGTGGCGTCGCTCGCATCGTTCAGCACGCGTTCAAGCTCGCGCAGCGAGATCTGCTTCTCCTCCTCGCTGCGAGCCACGGGGTCAGCCTCCCCCGAGAGGTCGGCTTCGATCTCGTCACCGGCGCGGAGAACTTCCAAGCGCTCGTCGTTGAACGTGGCGGAAAGCTCTGCCTGGAGGTCCCCGAGCTCGTCGCGGTCTGCGTAGTCCGTCAACACGGCGAGCTGTGCCTGAGCCGTCCGCAAAGGCATCTCCTCCCCACGCCAGGACACGCGGGCGGCCAGGAGCGCGTTCTCGAGCGCGTCCTCCCGCTCGACGAGCTCCGCGGCGATCAGACCCGACTCGCACGTCTTGCGGAGCCGATACAGCCGCTCGAGCTGCTCGCCCTCGACCTGAGCCTCCTCCTCCCGAAGCGACTCCAGCTGGTGATAGCTGAAGAGGTCGGCGTAGCGGGCGACGATCGCCGCCTGCTCCGAGACCTCCTTCTCGCCGACCCGCACGGCCCGCGCCTCCTCCGACCGCTCGAAGAGGTAGCGCTGGAGCTGCGCCTCGTACTCGGCGGCGCTGCGAACGGCAGTGACGCTCACGGGATCAAAAAAATCTACACGCGCGAACCGATGAGCGGCCGGCCCGGAGATGGGCCGGGAGCTCCTTTTGCGAGGCGTGCAGGAACCGGTCCGTAACCGCTCGGCCGACTGGATCGTTTACTAGTTGTAAATGGGGGCGCCCAGTGCAAACCGAGGGCAGCCGGAAGGCCGGAAAAAAGGCCAGGGCGACGGCCTCCCGCTTCCGACCGTGCAGTTCCGCCGCCGCGCGTGGCTGGAGTTCCAGCGCGCCATCGATCCCCTGGGTCCGCCCAAGCCCCTCCGGTTCGAGCGGCAAAAACGGCGCTAGGAGGCCCGCTCCAAGCGCTCCAGCGAACGCTCCTTCCCCAGCAGCTCGAGACTTTCGAAGAGGCCGGGTGACACGTTCGATCCCGTGACCGCGACGCGGATCGGCTGGAACGCCTTGCGCGGCGAGAGCTCGAGCCTTTCCGCGAGACCGCGAAGCGCCTGTTCGATTCGATCGGCCGTGAACGGGTCGACACCCGCGAGCTCTTCGCGTGCCGCCGCGATCACCTCGCCCCCACCGTCGAGCAGCGCCGGGTCCGGCTGGACCTCGCCGAAGAAGAAGCCGGCGAAGGCAGGAAACTCACCGAGCCGCGAGATCTTCTCCTGGACGAGGGGCGCCACGCGGCGCACGAGCTCCGCGTCCCAGTCGTAGCCCTGCTCTGAGAGATTCGCGACGAGGCGCTCGGCGAACTCGTCGGGCGAGAGGCTCCGGAGGTAGACGCCGTTCATCCAGTCGAGCTTCTGGTAGTCGAACGTCGCCGGGCTGGCGCCGACCCGCTCGAACGAGAACCGCTCGATCAACTCGTCACGGGACATGATCGTCGTCCGGTCGTCGTAGCTCCATCCAAGGAGCGCGAGGAAGTTCATGAGCGCCTCAGGCAGGTAGCCAGAACGCCGGAACTCGTCCAGCGAGATCGCGCCGTGCCGTTTCGACAGCTTGCGGCCGTCCGGCCCGTTGACGTTCGGGACGTGGCCGTATGCCGGGATCTCGGCGCCAAGCGCGTGCAGGATCTGGATCTGCTTCGGTGTGTTCGAGATGTGGTCAGGGCCGCGGACGACGTGCGTGATCCCGTCGAGCCAGTCCTCAACGGGGGACGCGAAGTTGTACGTCGGCCGACCGTCCGAGCGGACGATCACGAGATCGTCCAGATGGCGATTCTCGACCTCCACGTGCCCGAGGACGAGGTCCTCGTAGGCGGTTGACCCTTCGTCCGGCATCCGGAAGCGAATCGCCCCTTCGTCCTCGTACGCCGCGCCGGCTTGGACAAGCCGCCGCGCCTCCTGTTGGGACCGCTCGAGGCGGTCGAGTTGGAACGTGACCGGACCGTCCGAGTCGATTCCCAGCCAGCTGAGTGAGTCCTGAATCTGCTGGACCGAATCGGCGACCTCTCGACTGGTGTCGGTGTTCTCGATCCGAAGCAGGCATTCGCCGTTCTGTTGCCGCGCGAACAGCCAGTTGAAGAGGAACGTCCGCGCCAAACCAACGTGGAGATAGCCGGTCGGGCTGGGTGCCATTCGGACGCGAACGCTCATCGGCTTCCTATCGTATTGGCGACCGCCTGCGTCCCGGAGTTCCCGAAAGCGCTTACTTCCGACGGGTCGTGACGAAGACGTACTCGCGGCTGTCGTCGTCGAGCGGCTCTCGGCAGAAGCCGCCGTAAAGCCCCTCGACCTCGAGCCCAGCGACCTCGACGAGACCGAGCCACTCGTTCTTGGTCGCCCACCAAAGCGAGCTCTTTGCACCATCGTCCAGCGTGATGTCGATGCGGTTGTCGACGACCGAGTACCGGATCGTGTGCGGAACGGGCTCGTCCTGTGGCTTGCCGTCGAGACGCGCGGCGATCCGATGGTCGAAGGCAAACGCGTTCCACGCGAACCGCCCGTTCGGCTGTAGCGAGGCGGCGACGCGTTCGAAGGTGCGGCGACGGTCGGCCCAGGTCGGGAGATGCAGGAGCGAGCGGAACGGGCAGTAGATCAGCGCGGCCGGTTCGGTCAGCGTCAGCTCGCGGATGTCGCCCTCGTGCAGGTCGAGCTCCACGCCCGCGACCGCCGCGCGCCCATGAGCTTGCCTCAGCATCGCCGGCGACGAGTCGATGCCAATGACCGGTCGGCCGGTCGCCTGCGCGACGGGAATTGCAACCCGCCCGTTCCCGATTGCCAGCTCGACCAGCGGCCCCTCCGCTTGGCGCGCCAGCTCGACGTAGAAGTCGATGTCGGCCGTCATGTCGGCAGACCATTCGTCGTAGCGGTTCGCGAACGCCTCGTCCCAGCTCATCGGCCCATGCTACGGCGCGCCGAGCCGATCGAACGCGTCGGGAAGGACCTGTCCGGCGCCAAAGCCGAGTGGCCGTAGCCACGCCGTCATTCGGTAGCGTCGGCTCCGTGCTGTCCGGACGTGGGAAAACAGGCGCACGACCATGTTGATCGGGGCACACTGCGGCGGCGGCGTCAAAGGTGCGCTCGACAAAGCGGTCGAGATCGGCGCGGATGCCGTCCAGCTCTTCACGCAGAGCCCTCGCGCTTGGCGAGCGCCGAATCCGGATCCCGACGCGTGGGAGCGCTTCAAAGCACATCGTGCGGAGACGGGCATCGGATCGGTCCTCTGCCATGCGCTCTACCTGGTGAACCTGGCGGCGCCGAATGACGAGATCTACGAGAAGTCGGTGGACGCGATGCGCTCGACGATGGAGATCGCGTGCGGGATCGAAGCCGACGGCGTCGTGTTCCACGTCGGATCTCACCTGGGCGCCGGCTTCGACGCCGGCCTCGAGCGCGTTGTGCCGGCGCTCGAGCAGGTGCTCGAAGGGTGCTCGGACACGACCTGGCTCCTGATGGAGAACTCAGCGGGTGCGGGCGGAACCATCGGCCGCTCGATCGAGGAGCTCGCAATCCTCTACGACCGGTTGGGCGCGCATCCCCGGCTCGGGCTGTGTCTCGACTCGTGTCATCTGTTCGTATCCGGCTGCGACGTGACTGCTGAGCAGGCGCTCGATCAGGTGCTCGCGGAGGTCGACTCGTCGATGGGTCTCGACCGCCTCCGCGCCCTCCATGTCAACGACTCACTCGCACCGCTGGGATCGAACCGCGACCGACACGCCAACATCGACGAGGGGTTGATGGGCGAACGGCTCGCCGTCTTCGTCGGCCATCCAAAGCTCCAGGGCCTGCCTGCCGTGCTCGAGGTGCCCGGAAAGAACGGGAAGGGGCCTGACGCGGACGAGATCCGCAAGCTCCGCCGGCTGCACGCCCTCGGAGCGGGCTAGGTCGTCGCGGGCTCCGGCTGTCTCCGGGCGGCTTGCTTCAGCGCGTCCCAGGTCTTCGTGCCCACCTTGCCTGTCGCTCGGATGTGGTTCGCGCGCTGAAACGCCTTCACCGCTTCCGTCGTCGCCTTCCCGAAGAGCGGGGTCTCCGAGAGCGGCTTCGGGAGCGGGTTCGTCGCGCCCCAGGCAATCAAGAGACGCTTCAGCCGCTTCACGTCCGGGCCGACCGCGCCTTCCGCGATTGCATCCCCCTTGGCCTCGGTCGCGCGGTCGAGCCGGCCGACCAGCTCGATGAAGCGATCCCATCCGTTCAGACCGCCGTTGACCTTCCGTCGCACGGTCTTCCAGTCGCGCCGCCGCGCGTCGGTGGCGATCCGGCGGTCCTTGAAATAGCGCGCCACCACGCGTGAGGCAACCTCTGGCGAAAGGGCGAGCTCCGGATTGGTCTCCAGGTCGACGCCGAGCTTCTGGCCGTAGGCCCGGTAGTTGTTGCGCCCCGTCAGCTGGATGAAGCCCCGGCCGTGGAAGCGCGGGCCGTCGCCCACCTGGATGTTCCCCAGGTCGCGGCGGCCTTCGTACATGCGCGTGAAGTAGTTCGTTCCGCCGATCTCGTCAATCGGGCAGAACGAGGCGACCTCGGTCCCGATCGTGGCCAGCACCGCGACGATGCTCTCGCGGTCGTTGATCCCGTGTTCGGCGCAGGCTTCGCGGATCGCCGGCCAGTATCTGCTGACGTTGGACGAGGAGCAGCCCATCGCCTCCGCGATCTCCGCGCCCGTAAGGTTGAACGTCTTCGCCATTGCGGCCTCCCATGCTGAACTGGACCCGGCCGCAGGCGAGTCGTTACGAGTCTATGCCTGGAGGATCGAGCCGCAACGTCCGCGCGCAGGGTGCTACGC
>JBKOXM010000003.1:0-3726 GCA_046724925.1 Actinomycetota bacterium
CACGGGGGACGGTTTTTTCGTCGCCTTCGAGGATGCATCCGGCGCGGTCGAAGCTGCAATCGACATTCAGCGCGCGCTCGCCGAGCAGGGAATTGCGCCCGAGGTCCGCATCGGCCTGCACACCGCGCAGGCAACGAGCGCCGACGGAGACTACTCGGGCACCGGCGTCAGCGCCGCGGAGCGCATCGCATCGCTTGCCGGCGGCGGCCAGATCCTCGCCAGCAAGGAGAGCATCGTCGCGGTGGCGGCGCCGACGTCCGACGGCCGCCAAGAGACGCTGAAGGGCTTCGACAGGCCTGTCGACGTTGTCTCGATCGACTGGCGCTGACTAGAGCTAGTCCCCGGCGATGAAGAACAGCCAGGTGCGGTCGGCGCGGATGCCGGCGCGTAGGCCCGTGTAGCCGCCGTACTGCTCGAACGAACGGATCTCTTTTTCGGTGTAGCCGAGCTTCCGCATGCTGTCCACCTCCGCCTCGGTCCAGGTCGACGGGTCTTTGGCGGCGGCAGACGGCCAGATGAAGATGTCCTCGGTTTTGCCGAAGCGCGTGTGGAGAACGCCTGGGAGAATGTCGCCGAGGATGGGCACCTCCCCTTTCTCCTGCTCGCGCCAGTAGCCGATCGGGTCGCCCTCTTCCCCGAACGAGTAGCTGAACGTCTCTGGATCGAGGAGCGAGCGGAGGGCCTCGTAATCGTGCCTGACCGCGGCCATGAATATGTCGTGTCGTTTCTTCGCCACGGCGAACGGTAGGCCGTCGTCCGCCGGGTCGTCGCCGCGGACAGCCTTGAGCACGACGAGTCGCGTCTCATCGCCGTCAACGTTCTGGCCGGGGCCGACCGTGAGGATCTCGACGATCTCGCCCGGCGGTGCGCCTCCGCGCCACGTCACGCGGATCCGCACCTCGGCCCTCCAAAGGTCTTCGCTCGGCTCGCGTTGGGTCTCGATCGAGAACCGCTCGTACCCGCCGCCGGGGCCGCCCGGAAATGTGTCGTCATGGAGCCACAGCCCCGTCTCGTGCCCCTCGTATGCCGCTCGAGACGAGGCCGAAAGAAACTCGTCCGCAGGCAGTCCGGCCTGGCGAGTGTTCATGAACCGCTCTACGAAGCGCGCGAGGTCGGCATCGGCAGCGGTCTCGGTGTCCGCCTGGCCCCGCTTTGGTCCGCCGCTTCGTCCGCGCCGCATGCTCCGAGTGACCCCATCAGGGTCAGCGCGATCGCTGCCGCCGCGATCACACGTGGGCCGCAAATCCGAAGAGCTCGATTCGTCATGGCCGTCTTTCCATATTGACGGCCCGGACCCCGGGATCCTTCGTGCGCGCGCTACTCGGGCAGCTCGAACACCCGGACCTCGTAACGCTCGGTCGGTATCTCGCCGACGCCGAGCGCCTCGGCGGAATCCTGGCGGAGCACGTCGGCGTCCTTCTCACTGCGCCGCATGTCCTCCTCGGTCTCCCAAAAGGTGAGGTACACCGCCTTCCCGGCCTCCGGGTCCCCGAGGATGAGGCCCCCCTTGTAGCCCGGTAGGAGCCGGATGGCCGGCAGGGCCTGCGTCGACATGATCTTGATCCCCTGCTCGAAGTCCTCGGGGGACATCACGACGATGCCCATGCGCGCGTGCAACTCGCGGCGACTCTAGCCGAGGCGGGCGGGGCCGGCTGACGCCCGCTCCCCTCGCGAGTTTGTGGGCGGGGCAGGCCCCCGCCCTACACGTCCGGAGCTACGCCGACTCTTCCTCGAGCTCGTCGAGCGCGAGTGAGTGGCCGCCGCTCGTGACGAGCGTCGGCCTGAGATCGCGCTTGATGGTCTCCTTCGTGATCACGCACTTGGAGACATCCTTGCGCGAAGGCAGCTCGAACATGACGTCGAGGAGCGCATGCTCGATGATCGAACGCAGGCCGCGGGCGCCGGTCTCGCGCACGAGCGCCTTGTCGGAGATCTCCCAGAGCGCGTCCTCGGTGAAGACGAGCTCGACGGAGTCGTACGAGAAGAAGCGCTGGTACTGCTTGACGAGCGCGTTCTTCGGCTCGAGCAGAATGCGCACGAGGTCTTCGCGGGTGAGCTGGTGGACGGCGGAGACGACCGGCAGCCTGCCGATGAACTCCGGGATGAGCCCGTAGGACAGAAGATCCTCGGGCATCACGTCGGACAGGAGCTCGGTCGTCTCGATCGACTTGCGCGATTTGATGTCCGCGCCGAAGCCGACCTGGTTCTTGCCGATCCGCTTGCCGATGATCCTCTCGAGCCCGGCGAACGCGCCTCCGCAGATGAAGAGGATGTTCGTCGTGTCGATCGAGAGGAACTCTTGATGGGGATGCTTCCTCCCGCCCTGGGGCGGCACGCTGGCCACCGTCCCTTCGAGGATCTTGAGGAGTGCCTGCTGGACGCCTTCGCCGGAGACGTCGCGCGTGATCGACGGGTTGTCCGCCTTACGCGCGATCTTGTCGACCTCGTCGATGTAGATGATCCCGGTCTCCGCTTTCTTGACGTCGAAGTCGGCCGCCTGGATGAGCTTGAGGAGGATGTTCTCGACGTCCTCGCCGACGTAGCCGGCCTCCGTGAGCGCCGTCGCATCCGCGATCGCAAACGGAACATTGAGGATGCGCGCGAGCGTCTGCGCGAGGAGCGTCTTGCCGCAGCCCGTGGGCCCGAGCAGCAGGATGTTCGACTTCTGCAGCTCGACCTCGTGGTCGTCGTTCGCCATCTGGACGCGCTTGTAGTGGTTGTACACCGCCACGGAGAGCGTCCGCTTCGCCTCTTCCTGGCCGACGACGTAGTCGTTCAGGATCGAGTAGATCTCCTTCGGCCGAGGAAGGTTGTCGAGGTCGAGCTGGGCGGGAGAGGTGAGCTCCTCGTCGATGATCTCGTTGCAGAGATCGATGCACTCGTCGCAGATGTAGACGCCCGGGCCCGCGATGAGCTTCTTCACCTGGCGCTGCGACTTGCCGCAGAAGCTGCAGAGGAGCTGTTCGTTCGTGTCGGTCGGTCGGGCCATCGGTCAGTGCTTCGCGATCACGCGGTCGATGATGTTGTACTCCTGCGCTTCCTCGGGAGTCATGAAGTAGTCGCGCTCCATGTCCTTGGCCACCTTCTCCATGGGCTGCTCGGTGTGCTTGGCGAAGATCTCCTCGAGGCTTCGCTTGAGGTTGATGACCTCCCGCGCCTGGATCTCGATGTCCGTCGCCTGGCCCTGGAAGCCGCCCGCCACCTGGTGGATGAGGATCTTGGCATTCGGGAGCGCCATTCGCTTTCCTTTCGCTCCGCCGGCGAGAAGTAGCGCACCCATGGACATGGCGATCCCGACACAGATCGTCTGGATGTCGGGCTTGATGTACTGCATAGTGTCGTAGATCGCGAGCCCGGCGTAGACCGAGCCGCCCGGCGAGTTGATGTAGATCGAGATGTCCTTGTCGGGGTCCTCGGACTCGAGGTGGATCAGCTGCGCGACTGTGAGGTTCGCGATCTGATCGTCGACCGGTGTGCCGAGGAAGATGATGCGCTCGTTCAGGAGGCGCGAGTAGATGTCGAACGCGCGTTCACCGCGCGACGTCTGCTCGACCACCATCGGGATCAACGGACTCATTGCTTCACGCCTCCTTGCTGCCTGGGGTCCAGATTTTCACTCCCGGAGTACCTTTCTCCTTCTCGGGAGTCCAAAGCTTCTCTCTTGCTTTCGCCAACTCGACGGGGATCCGCTGAACGCCGGCGACTACGTGGTCGAGCGCCTTGCGT
>JBKOXM010000055.1:0-7456 GCA_046724925.1 Actinomycetota bacterium
GTCCTCGGGACCGCCGTTCTCACCGACGGCCTCTACGAGGCAACGCTCGACCTCGGCATTGAAGATCACGCGACCGGGGGTCGTGAGGATGACCTCGCCACCGTGGCGAAACTCGATCGCCTGCTGGAGCCCGACCTGCTCCGCCTCGACGGCGAACTCGATCTCCTCCTCCGAGCCGAAGCGCTGAGGTCGCGGATCGAGATCTTCGGCCTGCACCTGCGACAGGTCGTGCTCGCAGTAGGTGAGGAAGTAGCCGCCCAGCACCATGTCCTTGGACGGCGTCGCGAGCGGACGGCCCATCGCGGGCGAAAGGATGTTGTTCGACGAAAGCATCAGGATCCTGGCCTCCGCCTGCGCCTCGGCCGAGAGCGGGAGGTGGACCGCCATCTGGTCGCCGTCGAAGTCCGCGTTGAAGGCGTGACAGACGAGCGGGTGAACCTGGATGGCCTTGCCCTCGACAAGGACCGGCTCGAACGCCTGGATCCCGAGGCGGTGGAGCGTCGGCGCCCGGTTCAGCAGCACCGGATGCTCAGCGATCACCTCTTCGAGCACGTCCCAGACCTCCGGAACCATCGAGTCGACGTACTTCTTCGCCGCCTTGATGTTCTGGACAGACTTCCGCTCGACGAGCCGGCTCATGATGAACGGCTTGAAGAGCTCGAGCGCCATCAGCTTCGGCAGCCCGCACTGATGCAGCTTGAGGCTCGGCCCCGCGACGATCACGGATCGGCCGGAGTAGTCGACTCGCTTGCCGAGCAGGTTCTGGCGGAAGCGGCCCTGCTTGCCCTTGAGCATGTCAGAGAGTGACTTGAGCGCCCGGTTGCCCGGGCCGGTCACGGCGCGTCCACGGCGTCCGTTGTCGAACAGCGCGTCAACGGCCTCCTGCAGCATTCGCTTCTCGTTGTTGACGATGATCTCCGGCGCGCCGAGGTCGAGTAGCCGCTTGAGCCGGTTGTTCCGGTTGATCACGCGGCGATAGAGGTCGTTCAGGTCGCTCGTCGCGAACCGGCCGCCGTCGAGCTGGACCATCGGGCGCAGCTCCGGCGGAATCACCGGCACGGCCTCCAGGACCATCCACTCGGGCCGGTTCTCGGACTTGATGAACGCGTTGACGACCTTGAGCCGCTTGATCGCGCGCTGCTGCTTCTGGCCCTTCGACGTGCGGATCGTCTCGCGTAGCGACTCGGCCTCCTTGTCGAGGTCGAGGTCCTTGAGCAGGTCGCGGATCGATTCCGCCCCCATACCGCCGCTGAAGTAGACGCCGAACCCGTACGGCGAGCCGAAGCGGTCCTTGAGCTCACGGAAGAGCTGCTCGTCGTTGACGATCATCTTGGGCTCGAGCTCCTTGAACAGGAGCCAGGTCTGCTCGAGCCGGTTGACCGAGTCGACGGCAGCCTCGCGCGTGTCCTCTCGGCGCGACTCGATGTCGAGGTACATCTCGCGCACCTTCAGCGACCACTGGACGATCGCGTCGAGATCCTCCTTCTGGATCTTCCCGTCCGTCCGCAGGCAAAGGTCGTTGGCCAGCTCGCGGAGCTGCGCGCCGTCCGCATCGGAAGGCGCCTGGTCGAGCACCTCTTTCAGCAGACCCTTTCCCAGCCCACGCGCCTTCTCGAGGTTCTTGGCGTCGACCTTATCGACGAGCTTCTGGTCGTCCTCGGAGAGCTCCGGGCCCTTCTTCTTCTCGAGCAGCGACTCGAGGATGCGGTTGATGTGCTTCGTGACCGCGCCCTTCTTGGAGCCGCTTGCCTTGTCGAGTTGCTTGTAGAGCGGCGCGAGCGCCTCGCGGATCTGCTCTGCGGCTGCGGCGACGCTCTCGAGCTCGCGCGGCGTCAGCTTCCGGTCAGGCCGGATGGCAGCGTCGCGGACGAGCTCGCGGATCTTCTTGGAGTCCTCGGTCGTGATCTGCTTCGCGAGGTCGGAGAAGATGCCGCCGACGAGCGCGCGCGCCTCCTCGAGCGTCGGCAGGCCCTGTTCCTCCGCCCAGTGGCCGAGACCGCGCGCCCAGAAGTCGTCGTCCTCGTCGAAGTTGCGCTCCTTGCCCTTCCCGAAGTAGTCGCGCCGGCGCGCGAGCCGGTCCTCGAGCGCGGCGAGCGCCTCGTCGCGGTCGACGTTGATCCGCTCGGACTCCGCCTTGACCTTGTCCTCGAGGTCGTTCAGGTCCTTCTTGCGGGCGGTGTCGTCGACCGCCGTGACGATCGAGGCAGCGAAGTAGAGGACCTTCTCGAGCTCGCGGGGCGCGATGTCGAGGAGGTAGCCGATCCGGCTCGGGACGCCCTTGAAGAACCAGATGTGCGAGACGGGCGCCGCCAGGTCGATGTGGCCCATGCGCTCGCGCCGCACCTTCTGGCGCGTGACCTCGACCCCGCAGCGCTCGCAGATGATTCCCTTGTAGCGGACGCGCTTGTACTTGCCGCAGTAGCACTCCCAGTCCTTCGTGGGACCGAAGATGCGCTCGCAGAAGAGGCCGTCACGCTCTGGCTTGAGCGTGCGGTAGTTGATCGTCTCGGGCTTCGTTACCTCGCCGGACGACCAGTCGCGGATCTGCTTGCTGGACGCAAGCCCGATCCGAATCGCATCGAATTCGTTGATGTCGATCAAGTGGTGCTTCCTTTCGCAGTCGCCCTAGACGGCATTCCAGCCCGCGCAGACTCCGGCGGCCTTCGGCCGCCTGCGCTGCAAGCTCCGAGCCAAGTTGCGTTGCGGCACGTCATCGCCAGTCCCGTCACCGCCGTCATTCCTCTACCTCAACATCTGCCAGCTCCTCGGCGAGCGGCCCGGCTGCGGCCTCGGCTTCTTCGCCTGCCGCCGCCTCGGGCGACAGCTCGACGTCCTCCAGGTCGCCGAGCATCTCGTCGGCGGGCAGGGCCAGCTCGCCGTCTTGGTCGACGCGCTCCTGGCCCTCCTCGACCTCTTCGGCCGTCGGCTGGCGCGCTGCAGCGCGGAGCGAGCCCGGTGACAGGTCGATTCCGAGCTCCTCCGCCGCGCGGAGCAGCTCGTCGTCCTCCTCGCGCACCTCGACCTCGCCGCCCTCCTCGGAGAGGACGTGCACGTCGAGCGCGAGCGACTGCATCTCCTTCAGCAGCACCTTGAACGACTCCGGAATCGACGGCTCGGCGATGTTCTCGCCCTTGACGATCGCCTCGTACGCCTTCACTCGGCCGACGGTGTCGTCGGACTTGATCGTGAGCATCTCCTGAAGCGTGTAGGCGGCGCCGTACGCCTCCAGCGCCCACACCTCCATCTCACCGAACCGCTGTCCGCCGAACTGGGCCTTTCCGCCCAGCGGCTGCTGCGTCACCAGTGAGTAGGGCCCCGTCGAGCGCGCGTGGATCTTGTCGTCGACGAGGTGGAGGAGCTTGAGGATGTACATGTAGCCGACGGTGACCTTCTGGTCGTAGGCCTCGCCGGTCTTGCCGTTGAAGACCCGCACCTTCCCCGAGCAGCGCCGGCCCTCGGGGCGCTTCGAATCGACGAGGAGCTTGACCGGCGAGTCCGCGTTCTGCTGCGTCCATGCGATCAGCGCCTCGTCCACCTCGGCCTCGGTCGCACCGTCGAAGACGGGTGAAGCGACCGGCGTCGGACCGTTTCTCTCCTCGTCCTCGGCGAAGACGCCGTGGAAGGCCGCCCAGCCGAGATGCGTTTCGAGGATCTGGCCGATGTTCATCCTGCTGGGGACGCCGAGCGGGTTGAGCACGACGTCGACGGGCCGTCCGTCCTCGAGGAACGGCATGTCCTCGGCAGGCACGATCTTCGCGATCACGCCTTTGTTGCCGTGGCGGCCGGCGAGCTTGTCGCCTTCAGCGATCTTGCGCTTCTTCGCCACGTAGACGCGAACGAGCTCGTTCACACCGGGCGACAGGTCGTCTCCCGCGTCGCGCGAGAACGTCTTGACGTCGATCACCTTGCCGCCCTCGCCGTGGGGAACCTTCAGCGACGTGTCGCGAACCTCGCGCGCCTTCTCCTTGAAGATCGCGCGGATCAGCTTCTCCTCGGCGGTCAGCTCGGTCTCGCCCTTGGGCGTCACCTTGCCGACGAGCAGGTCGCCCGAACCGACCTCGGCGCCGATGCGGACGATGCCGCGATCATCGAGGTCCTTGAGCGACTCCTCGGAGCGGTTCGGGATGTCGCGCGTGATCTCTTCGTCGCCGAGCTTGGTCGATCGCGCGTCGATCTCGTACTCGTGGATGTGGATGGACGAGAGCACGTCCTCCTTCACGAGACGCTCCGAGATCACGATCGCGTCCTCGAAGTTGTAACCCTCGAAGGGCATGAAGGCGACGAGCAGGTTCGCGCCGAGCGCAAGCTCGCCCTCGTGGGTCGAGGACCCGTCGGCGAGCACCTCGTCCTTGCGGATTCGGTCGCCGAGGGACACCACGGGCTTTTGATGGATCAACGTGCCCTGGTTCGAGCGCATGAACTTAGTCAGGTCGTACGTGTCCTTGCCGTCCTTCGTCTCGACGACGATCCGTTCGGCGTCGACGTCGGCGACGGTGCCGGGGTTGTCGGCCAGGACGACGTCGCCGGTGTCGACAGCGGCGCGGTACTCGAGACCGGTGCCGACGAGCGGCGCCTGAGTGATCATCAGCGGCACCGCCTGTCGCTGCATGTTCGCGCCCATCAGCGCGCGGTTCGCGTCGTTGTGCTCGAGGAACGGGATCAGCGCCGTCGCAACGGAGACGATCTGCGCCGGCGTCACGTCCATGAACTCGATGTCCTTCGGCGCGGCCATCACGGCCTCGCCGTCGCGGGAGCGCGCGAGCACCTGGTCGTGGGCGAACTTGCCGGTCTTCTCATCGACCGGCTCGGAGGCCTGCGCGATCGTGTACTGCGCCTCCTCGGTCGCGTCCAGATAGATGATCTCGTCGGTGACGCGACCGTTTAGGACCTTGCGGTACGGCGTCTGCACGAACCCGAACTCCGAGACCGTCGCCATCGACGCGAGCGAGGAGATCAGCCCGATGTTGGGGCCTTCGGGAGTCTCGATCGGGCACATCCGGCCGTAGTGGGTCGGATGGACGTCGCGCACCTCGATCGGCGCGCGCTCGCGCGTCAGGCCGCCGGCGCCAAGCGCCGACAGGCGGCGCCGATGCGTCAGCCCGGCCAGCGAGTTCGTCTGGTCCATGAACTGGGACAACTGTGAGGAGCCGAAGAACTCCTTCAGCGCCGCCACGACCGGCCGGATGTTGATGATCGTCTGCGGCGTGATCGTGTCGACGTCCTCCGTCGTCATGCGTTCGCGGACGACGCGCTCCATGCGGTAGAGCCCGACCCGGAACGCCTCCTGGATCAGCTCGCCGACCGTGCGGAGACGCCGGTTGCCGAAGTGCTCGTACTCGTCGAGCTCGCCGCGGATCGGATCACGGTTGAGCGCGATCGCGTCGGCGGCGTAGTCCTTGGAGTCCTCGGGCACGCCGAGCTTCGCCGGCAGCGCCACGAGCTTCTGAACGAGGGAGAGGATGTCCTGGGTCGTGAGGACGCGGACGCCGTCGGGCACGTCGACGTCGAGCCGCTGGTTGAGCTTGTAGCGGCCGACCTTCGTCAGGTCGTAGCGCTTCGGGTCGAAGAACAGCGCTTTCAGGAGGTTGCGGGCGTTGTCGAGCGTCGGCGGCTCACCCGGGCGCTGCTTCTTGAAGACCTCGATCAGCGCTTCTTCTTCACGCGTGGACGGGTCCTTCTCGAGCGTGTTGACGATGAAGATCGAGTTGTCGAACAGCTTCAGGATCGCCTCGTTCGAGCTCGTGTCGAGCTTGAACCCGGTCGACGGATCCTCGTCCGGCAGCGCGCGCAGCAGAGTCGTGATCGGCAGCTTGCGCTTCCGGTCGATGCGGGCGTACACCACGCCCTTCTTGTCGATCTCGAGCTCGAGCCACGAGCCGCGGGACGGCATCAGATTGGCCGTGAAGACCTGCTTGGTCGCGTCCTTGGGCTCCATCAGGTAGGCGCCCGGCGACCGCACCAGCTGCGTGACGATCACGCGCTCGGTGCCGTTGATGATGAACGTCCCCCACTCGGTCATCATCGGGAAGTCCCCCATGAAGACCGTCTGCTCGCGGATCTCGCCCGTCTCCGTGTTGACGAAGCGGACCGTCATCGAGAGCGGAGCCTGATAGGTCAGGTCCTTCTCACGACATTCCTGGATTGTGAATTGCGGCTCACCGAACGTGTACTCCCCGAACTCGACGGCGAGCGTGCCGGTGTAATCCTCGATCGGCGAGATGTCGTCGATCGTCTCCCGAAGACCTTCGTCCAGGAACCATTGAAACGAGGCCTTCTGGATGTCGATCAGGTTGGGGAGCTCGAGGACGTGCTTCAGGCGCGAAAAGTTCTTGCGCGCGCGTGGCGCAGCAACCCCTCTACTCAAGTGGAGATGCCTCCCTTATCGGACGGAAAGGTTTTACGGACAGGCGAAAACGTCGAACGTCGGCGCGAACCCGCAAGGGTACCGCAAACTGCTTGCCTACGCAAGAGCAGCCCTGCGGAACCCGACAGGGCTCGCTGACTGTACACCCTCCGGCCGAAAAACGCCAGCCACAGCCGGCCGGAATGCACCGCTCGAGGCGTCAGCTGGGCACGCAGGAGCCGCCGTATCGCTCCTGCTTTCTTTAGGGCCGAGAGGCGCCCGCCGCCCGGGGCGCCTCCGGCGTCGGTGTCCCTAGGCCGCTTAGGGATTCCGGATGTCGACTCGGGCGAGCCGACCCGGCGGCTGGGACGCTGGTGTTGCCTGGCATAGAGCAGATGCCTGGGAAAACGCGTCCCTGCGCTGATCCCCCGCAAATTCCCTCGGACGAGTGAGCGCCCGCGAAAACCGCGGGCCGCGGACGCCATCCGCCTCTCCGTGACGCCTCCTTCGGGCCGATCGAGGAGCCGTCCGCCGCCTGTTAGTGCTCGCGTGTCCGCGCCGCCTGCGTGCGAGTGCGGTACTGCGCCGGCGTGATTCCGAGGTGCTTTCTGCGCGAACGGCGGTTTCCCGGTCGCGCCACCAGCATGAGCCGCCGCAGGGCTGCCGTCTTGAACGCACTAAGCGTGTCTTGGAACGTCACGAGCATCGACGGAAACGACGAGGGCCGCTCTCTGCGGCCCTCGTCGTTCGATGCATGTCGAGCAGAACGCGAGTGGCTACTTGACTTCCACCGTTGCGCCGGCTTCTTCGAGCTGGGCCTTGATCTGGTCGGCCTCCTCGCGCGGCACGCCCTCCTTGACCGGCTTCGGAGCCGAGTCGACCAGGTCCTTGGCCTCCTTCAGCCCCAGGCCCGTGATGGCGCGCACGACCTTGATCACCTGGATCTTCTGGCCGCCGGCCTCGGCGAGCATGACGTCGAACGCCGACTGCTCCTCGGCCGCTGCCGCGCCGTCACCGCCGGCGGCCGCGCCGGGTGCGGCTACCGCCACCGGAGCCGCGGCCGTGACGCCCCACTCTTCCTCGAGCGTGTTCTTGAGCTCGACGAGCTCGAGC
>JBKOXM010000213.1:0-4802 GCA_046724925.1 Actinomycetota bacterium
GGGTGAAGGGGATCAAGCAGTTCGTGCTCGAGTCGATCGTCGGCGCCGGCGGCAAGCCCTGTCCGCCGGGGATCGTCGGGGTCGGCATCGGCGGCTCGGCCGACTACGCCATGCATCTTGCGAAGGAGGCGATCGCCCGCCCGGTCGGAACACGCAACGAGGATCCTCTGGTCGCCGAGCTCGAGGGCGAGCTCACCGATCTCTTGAACGAGACCGGGATCGGCCCGATGGGCCTCGGCGGTGACGTCACGGTGTTGCACGTCCACGTCGAGCACGCGGACACGCACATGACGCTCAATCCGGTCGCCGTCAACTACCAGTGCTGGGCGGCGCGCCGCGCGACGGCCCACGTGGGTGCGGACGGCAGCGTCGACTACGACCGGGAGGCGTGAGGTGGCCGGCACCGGACAGGAGGCGATCTGACATGGCCACGCACGAGGTCACGTTCCCGATCACGGACGAGCGCGAGATCCTGAAGCTGCGCGCCGGCGACGAGGTCGTCGTCCAGGGCCACATCATCGGGATTCGCGACCGCTCGCACATCAGGATCTTCGACGAGGGCGTGGACCCGCCAATGGACTTCCGCGGCGCCTTCCTGCTCCACACCGCTCCGGGAGTCCGCAAGGTCGGCCCCGGACGCTACGAGCCCGTCTCGATCGGCACGACGACGAGTGCGCGCATGGTGCGCTTCACCGAAGGGCTGGGGGCGCAGTACGGCGCGCGGGCGATCTGCGGCAAGGGCGGCTTCCCCGACGAGGCGATCGAGCCCATGAAGCGTTACGGGATGGTCTATTTCGCGATCGTCGGGGGTGCTGCTGCGCTCGAGACGACGCAGATCGAGGAGATCGAGGGGGTCGCCTGGGAAGAGCTGATGCCGGAATGCCTCTGGAAGTTCCGCGTCAAGGACTTCGGCCCGCTCACCGTCGGCATCGACGCGCACGGCAGCTCGCTCTACCACGACGTCCAGGCAGCGGCGCAGAAGAAGCTAGAGGACATCTATGCGCGGCTCTGAGAGCGGCTTCGACCTCGGCCTCGCGCCGCGCGCGGCCGGGCTGACCCACGTGATCGACAAGGGTCTCGGCCCCCGCGCGTGGGAGGACGTGCTCTCCACGAGCGGCGCCTACATCGACATCGTCAAGCTCGGCTGGGGCACGTCGTACGTCACCGCGAACCTGCGGGCGAAGCTCGACGTCCTGCGCGAGAAGCCGGTGGTGATCGGCGGGACCTTCTTCGAGGCCGTGCTGGCGCAGGACAAGCTCGACGACTACAAGCGGTGGCTGGGAGAGCTCGGCCTGACGCACGTCGAGATCTCCGACGGCGTCATCGACCTGCCGCGCGAGCGCAAGCTCGAGTTGATCGCCGAGTTCGCACAGGACTTCACGGTTCTCTCCGAGGTCGGCTCGAAGGATTCATCCGTCGAGTTCGCTCCGGAGGAGTGGACGGAATGGCTGCGCGAGGAGCTCGACGCGGGCGCCTGGAAGGTCATCACGGAGGCTCGCGAGGGCGGGACGGCCGGCATCTTCACGAAGGCGGGGGAGATGCGAACCGACCTGGTTACCGACATCGCCGGCGCGCTCTCGCTCGACGACGTCGTCTTTGAGGCGCCGACGAAAGCGGCCCAGGCCTGGTTCATCAAGGAGTTCGGGCCCGAAGTCAACCTCGGGAACATCCCGCCAGACGAGGTGATCCCCCTCGAGACGCTACGGCTCGGTCTCCGCGGCGACACGCTCAAGGAGGTGCTGCTGCGTGAGCAGTCGCCCGCTTCCTGACGAGCTCGTCGAGGCACCGCGCACGCCGCCCGTCGAGGCCGAAGCGTTGTCAGCGGAGGAGCTGCTCCAATGGGCGGCGGAGGAGTTCGGCGACACGCTCTGTCTCACCTGCTCGTGGCAGAAGCAGTCATCCGTGCTCGTGCACATGGCGTCCGAGCTGGGCCTCGACCTCGACGTGATCGAGCTCGACACGCAGTTGTTCTTCCGCGAGACCTACGAGACGCGCGACGCTCTGGTCGAGCGCTACGACCTGAACCTGATCCGGCCGGAGGTGATCACCGTCGCCGAGCAGCATCGCCGCGAAGGGCCCAACCTCTGGGAGCGCGATCCCGACCGGTGCTGCCACATCCGCAAGGTCGATCCCCTCTTGCGCGCACTCGAGCCCTACGACGCGTGGGTTGCGGGGATCCGCCGCGACCAGTCGCCGAGCCGCGCGACGACACCGAAGCTCCAATGGTCCCCGCGCTATGGGGTCTGGAAGGTCCAGCCGCTCGCCGACTGGGACGAAAAGCGCGTCTGGGCGTACATCGCGGTCAACGAGATTCCCTACAACCCTCTGCACGACGTCGGCTACCGATCGATCGGCTGCATCCCCTGCACGCGGCCGATTGCGCCCGACGAGGAGGAGCGCGCAGGCCGCTGGGCGGGCTCCGACAAGCTCGAATGCGGCATCCACGACGAGACACAACTCCAAGGAGACGAATGACCGATCACATCTATGCGCACGAGCATCCCGAGTCCGACCGCACGCGCGGCGGTGGCTTCACGCTGTGGTTCACCGGCCTGTCCGGCTCGGGGAAAACGACGATTGCGCACATCGTCGGCCCGGAGCTCGACCGACGCGGCCACCTGGTCGAGTACCTCGACGGCGACACCGTTCGGACTCACCTTTCGAAAGGACTCGGGTTCTCCAAGGAGGATCGCGACGCTCACATCGAGCGCGTCGGCTGGGTCGCCGCGCGCATGACGCGACACGGCGCCGCGGTGATCTGCGCCGCGATCTCGCCGTACGAGGAGACGCGGGCGAAGGCGCGTGAATTCGTGGAGGAGTTCGGGCCGTTCGTCGAGGTGTTCGTCAAGGCCTCTGTCGACGAGTGCGCACGGCGTGACGTCAAAGGCCTGTACGCGAAGGCGTTCGCGGGAGAGATCACCGGGTTCACCGGTGTCGACGACCCGTACGAGGAGCCGACGAGGCCGGAGATCGTGATCGACACCGAGGAGCACGAGCCTGAGGAGGCAGCGCGGCTGATCCTCGCCCGGCTCGAGCAGCTCGGCCTCGTTCGCGCCGGGGTCCCTGTGTGACTGCGGTCGCAACCGACCGTCTGATCCGGCCGCACGGCGGCGAGCTGATCGACCGCACCGGAGATCGGCCCGATGACCTTGACTCGCTCGAGCATCTGACGCTCACCCCGCGGGAGCTCTCGGATCTCGACATGCTCGCGTGCGGCGCGCTCTCGCCGCTCCAGGGCTTCATGGGGAGCGAGGACTACGAGCGGGTCGTCGAGGAGATGCGGCTTGCCTCCAGTCTGCCGTGGGCCCTTCCGGTCTGCCTCGCGGTCGATGAAGCTCCGGCCAGCGACCGCGTCGCGCTCGTGGCCGCCGACGGCCGCGCAGTCGCGGTCCTCGAGGTCGCCGAGGTGTTCGAGTACGACAAGGAGCGCGAGGCCGATCGCTGCTTCCGCACGACGGACGAGGCGCACCCCGGAGTGGCCCGGCTCTACGCGCAGAAGCCGCGCTACCTCGCCGGCCGTGTCACTGTGTTCGAGCGGCCCGAGCCGCCGTTCCCCGAGTTGGCACTCGACCCTGCGCAGACCCGCGCTACGTTCGCGGAGCGAGGGTGGAAGCGCGTGGTCGGCTTCCAGACGCGCAACCCGATTCACCGCGCGCACGAGTATCTGACGAAGGGCGCGCTCGAGACCGTGGACGGCCTGCTGATCCATCCGCTCGTCGGCGAGACGAAGTCCGACGACGTTCCCGCTCAGACGCGCGTCGACTGCTACCGCGTGTTGGTCGACAGCTACTACCCGGCCGACCGCGTCGTCGTTTCAGCTTTCCCGGCCGCGATGCGCTACGCCGGTCCGCGGGAGGCGATCTGGCACGCGATCTGCCGCAAGAACTACGGCTGCTCCCATTTCATCGTCGGACGCGATCACGCCGGCGTGGGCGACTACTACGGCACGTACGACGCGCAGCTGATCTTCGACGAGTTCGAGCCGCACGAGCTCGACATCGAGCCGATGTTCTTCGAGCACGCGTTCTGGTGTCGCGCCTGCGGGCAGATGGCGACGCCGAAGACGTGCCCGCACGGCGGCGACGACCACGTCTTTCTCTCCGGCACGAAAGTGCGCGAGCTGCTCGCCGCAGGCAATCTGCCGCCCGCGGAGTTCTCGCGACCCGAGGTCGCCGAAGTCCTGATCGAGGCGTACCGATCGAGTTGAAACGTGTGGAGCGCTCTTCGCTCGTTTCCTAGCGTGTTCGACGGAGGGTCGAAAGCGCTTTGACCTGGCAGCTCTCGATTACGGGCCTCCTGATCGGGGTCCTCGTCGGGCTCACAGGTATGGGGGGCGGGTCGCTGATGACCCCGCTGCTGATCCTGTTCTTCGGCTTCAAGCCGACGCTCGCGGTCGGGACGGACATTCTCCACGGCGCGATCTTCAAGACGTTCGGCGCGGCGAGGCACCGCCGGCTCGGGACGGTTCACGCTCGGCTGACCTTCTGGATGTTCATCGGCTCCGCCCCGATGTCGCTGGTCGGCGTCGAGGTCGCCGAGTGGCTGCAGCGCCGCTATGGGGACGGTGTCGAATCGGCGTCGGCGCACGTCATCGGCGCCGCCTTGGTCCTAGGAGCCCTCGGGCTCGTCGCCAAGACGTTCGTCCCGGTCGGCGTACAGGCGACCGATGCGCCCTTCCTGCTCCGGCGCCGTGATCGCATCATTGGCTTGGCGCTCGGAGCCTCGGGCGGGTTCATCGTCGGGCTGACGTCCGTGGGCAGTGGGACGTTCTTCGGCCTCGTGATGCTTCTGGTCTTTCCGCT
>JBKOXM010000101.1:0-7926 GCA_046724925.1 Actinomycetota bacterium
CTGTAGGTGTTGGTGATCGCGATTGGGGAGGTAAGCATCCCCGACTCTCGAACCCATTCGAGCCCAGTGAGCTCGCCGTTCCCATTGAGTCGGTGCGAGCCGGCGAAGAGCGAGTCCTCCCCGGGGCTCCCTTCGTGCGGCAGCACGACCGTGACTCCGGTGCGTACACCCTCGTCCTCGATCAAGGTCGTGTGGCCGACGCGAACGCCGTTCACGTCTGTGATCGCGTTCTGCGTCCCCGGCGTTCCGGAGCCGATTGCGATGCCGACGTCTCGCGCCCTCACGCCGTCAGCGAGTATCGCAGTCTCAATTCTGAGAGCGGAGCCGTAGGATGAGCAGGGAGTTTTCCACCACCCCCACCTCGGGAAGGACGCTAGCGTGGCGATAACGACGACGCGCCGAGGCCTCGAAGACCACGGTCTCGACCCCGAGCGGCGCGTCTACTGGCAACCGACAACCGCCATGCTCTACGAGCATGCGCTTGCGCGTGGCGAAGGCCGGCTGGCGGAAGGCGGCCCCTTGGTCGTCGACACCGGCAAGCACACCGGCCGCTCGCCGAAGGACAAGTTCCTCGTACGCGAACCCGGCTCGGAGGGTCGGATCTGGTGGGGAGACGTCAACAAGGCGATCTCCGAAGAGCAGTTCGAAGGCCTGCGCGAGAAGGTCGTCTCGCATCTGGAGGGCCGCGACATCTACGTCGTCGACGCCTTCGCAGGCGCCGATCCGAAGTACAGCATCCGAGTGCGCGTGATCACCGACGGCCCTTACCACGCCCTCTTCTCGAAGACGCTTTTCATCGAGCCCACCGACGCGGATCTCGACGGCTTCGAGCCCGAGGCGCTGATCCTGCACGCGCCGGCTGTCGAAGCCAACCCAATCGAGGACGGCACGCGTTCCGGAACGTTCGTCGTACTGCACCCCTCGCGATGCGAGATCCTCATCGGCGGGACGTTCTACGCCGGCGAGATCAAGAAGTCGATCTTCACGCTGATGAACGATCGTCTGCCGCTCGCGAACGTGCTGCCCATGCACTGCTCGGCCAACGTCGACGACGACGGCCGCGTGGCTGTCTTCTTCGGGCTCTCGGGCACCGGGAAGACCACACTCTCCGCCGACCCCGATCGCCACCTGATCGGCGACGACGAGCACGGATGGGGCGACCAGGGCGTCTTCAACATCGAGGGCGGCTGCTACGCGAAGGTGATCCGCCTCTCACCGGAATCCGAGCCCCAGATCTACGAGATGACACATCGGTTCGGAACGGTCCTCGAGAACGTCGTCGTCGACGAGCGAGGGTGCGTCGACCTGGACGACGACTCCAAGACCGAGAACACGCGGGCCGCGTACAAGCTCGAGCAGATCGCGAATGCCCTACCGACGAAGCGTGCCGGCCACCCGAGCTCCGTCGTCTTCCTGACCGCCGATGCATTCGGGATCCTGCCGCCGATCGCTCGTCTCGACCGCCGACAGGCGATGTTCTTCTTCCTTTCCGGCTTCACGGCGAAGCTGGCCGGGACCGAGATCGGCGTAACGGAGCCTCAGCCGACGTTGTCGGCCTGCTTTGGCGCGCCGTTCCTCCCCCAGCCGCCGTCCCTGTACGCGGAGATGCTTGGAGAACGGATCGACAGGCACGGCGCGACTGTCTGGCTGGTGAACACGGGCTGGACGGGCGGTCCGCACGGCGAGGGGCATCGGATGCCGATCGACGCCACGCGCGCGCTTCTGCATGCGGCGCTGGACGGAAAGCTCGACGGAGCCGAGTACCGCGTCGATCCCGTTTTTCGCTTCGAGGTACCGGTCGAGATCCCGGGCGTGGACTCGGAACCGCTCGATCCTCGCTCCACCTGGAACGACCCGGAGCGCTACGACCGGAAGGCGCGTGAGCTCGCGCGCATGTTCCGCGACAACTTCGAGCGCTTCGAGGACGTCTCGGACGAGATCCGCGCGGCCGGCCCGCGCGTCTGAGCGCAGATACGCGGCGACCTAGCGGCGAGCGGCCAGCCGGACGGCCTTCGTGGCACGGACCGCGGGATCACCGGCCTTGCGCGCCGACACGGTTGCGACGACCACTCCGCTCACCGGCAGCCTGCCGACTCGAAGTCGCATGACGACGCGTCCGCGCCCGTCGGTCCGCGCGCTTCCCTTCAGTGTGCCGCGTCCCGTGGCGACCGTCACGATCGCTCCTTCGATCAGGAAGCCGCGGCGATCTTTGACGACCACCGTGACCTGCACGGGGGTGCGAGCGCGCAGCGCGCTCGGTTCGAAACGGATGCTCGCTAGCCGGAGCGTGTTCGGCGCCTCGATCTGAGCAACCGGGAGCACCGTGTTGCCAGGCCGCGGCCTTGCCGGGGCGACGCGGGCCGTCTGCCTCGTTGTCACCGCGTTCGTTCCGCCCGGATTGGTCGCTCGAACCGTCACGCTGATCCGCGCGCCGACATCAACTGAGCGCAGGCGGTAGGCACGCGTCGTCGCCCTCGGAATGGCGATGCAGCCCTGCAGGCGCGTGCTGCACCGCAGCCACTGGAACGCGAAGCCGATCGGCTCAGTGCCTTGCCAAGTGCCCTGAGAGACGTTGAGGGTTTGCATGTCCTCGACCAGGCCCGAGATCGACGGAGGCGTGGTGTTCACGGGCGGGACCGGCGCCGGCGGTGGCGGCGGTGGGGGCGGAGGAGGCGGAGGCGGCGGCGGGCCGGAGCCGACCGGGCCGGCGGTCGCGCTGTACCCGTGGGCCGACGAGTACCGACATTCGCTTCCGGACTGGTTGCAGTCGTAGTTCGTCGCGATGACGTGGAGCTGGATGTGGCGGCCGAGATCCTGCTCCTGGACGACATAGCTTCTCGCGCCTTTCGTCGGCGGGATCCGCACGACGCAGCCCTCAGCCGGCCGCGGATCGTCGGGAAGCCCGCCCGTCGGGCGGTCCGCCCCGCCTGGGCTCGTTCCGGTGCACGAGAGCCACTCGAAGTAGATGCCGGGAACGGAAGGACTGGGACCGGCCGCCTCGCAGGGCGGGGCGCAATTGATTCCGGACTCGTTCCCGGTCAGGGTCGCGCCCACGACAGGTGTCCCCGAGATCGCGGGGATCGAGTACCAGCCGGGCCGCTCGGCCGAACCGGCGGCGGGAAGCGTCAGCGCAACGACAAAAGCGGCGGCGGCTACGAGCGCACGGCGAACGAAGGCGCGCCGCGCCGCGGCGGAGTTTCGAACCGCTTCGACTGGACGGGTCCCAGGTGCTCTCGAGTGCATGGGCGGGGCGCCGTGCTTGGCGCCGTGGCGATCCCTCAGCACCGCCTCCGGCGGGCAGCAGGGTAGCGCAGCAAGGCGGGTGCTGGGACCGGCTTTCACCCGATCTTTACGTGGCACTCGGCCGGCAGTCGCCTCGGCAGTAGCTCGAGGGCTCGCATTCCTGGCGGACCCGGCTAAGCCCTGATCTAAACCGAGAAAAAGCCACGGGCAAGCCCTGACGAACGTCCGGGTTTCCTGCTTTTGCAGGGATTTTTGCCTCCCTAGCGTCGTCGGCATGGCGAATCGAGCGATGTCGGCCACGCAAGGAGAGCCGCTCCGGCGACCTGTCGTGAGCGCGCCGTTGGCCGCCCGTGAGGGCGCCGTTGGGACTGCGGCCGAGCGTGGCCTCCCGAGAGGAGGTGACGCGATGACCACCCAGTCCAACACTCGGAAGCGCCTCGCCGCATTGCTGCTGGCCGCGACGCTCCTGGCGGCAGCGCCCGCGACGTCGGCGCTCCTGGACCTCAACCAGGCGCAGCCCGTGGCTGGCGAAGGAGGCGGAGGCGGCGTTGGCCCCTGAAAGGGCGGAACATCACCTTCCCACCCGACGCGGAGAGCCCTGCGAGGGCTTTCCGCGCTGGTCCCGAGAGACGCGAATTACGCGTGTGCAAATTCCCCAAGCTCTTTTCGCGCCTTCGAGGCGAGCAGCGTTGCTCCCTTCGCCTCGAAATCCGACAGCGCATCCTCCACGAGCGCACGGGCCCGGTCGGGGCGTCTCGTGAGGCGAAAGACATCGGCGGCGTCGAGAAGAATGCGGCCCCGCCGAATCAAGGCGTCTGTCTGCCGGAGACTCGCAATGGCCTCCGCCGCACTGCGCTCCGCGTCCCTGACCTCGCCTTCAAGAGCCATGAGCTTTGCGACGACTGCCTGCGCCGCGACGCGTGCGCTCAGATCGTCGGGAGCGGCCGTTGTTGCCGCAAGCTCTGCCCATCGCCGAGCTTCCGAGAGGCGTCCCTCTGCGCAGAGTGCCCCGGCAAGCTCAGCCGCCAGGGTCGCGACGTGAATGTGCTCGTCCATCTCGAGGAACGTGTCGCAGCTCTCCTCGAGCACTGCGGCTGAGCCGGCCATGTCCTCGCCCAAGGCTTCGATGAGCGCGAGCACGGGGCCGCAGCTGCCCGCGATCGGCACCGTTCGCCCCAGCTCTTCGTAGATCGCCTTCGCCTCCAAGACCAGGTCGCGGGCATCAGCCAAGCGGCCGGTGAGCGCGATCATCCCCGCCATCCAGACAACGATGTTCGCTCGGCCGACGCGATCGATGTCCTCGTCGCCTAGGAGACCCTCGCATCGCCGGACTCCTTCCTCGACCGGAGTAGGACCGAAGAAGAGCGCTGCGCTCAGATCGCCGAAACACGTGGACGGCGACCAACCCGACCGACGGTAATGCTGGATTGCGCGCTCGGCTGCGTTTGCCCACTCGGCGTTCTGGCAGTGCAAACCGCCGCGGACATACCCGAGCAGGAGGTAGGCCCGACCAAGCGCGCGATCGTCGCCAAGGGCCTCCAAGGTCGGAATCGCGCGCCGTGCGATGTCGAGCAGAGCGTCTGCGCGCCCCTCCGGATCGCGAAGGAGACGCACATTCGCAGCCTCGAGCTCTGCTCGGAGCTCGATCCGCCGATCCTCCGCCGCCCGCGCGTCGGCCAGCGCCTCAGAGAGGGTCGCATCGGCTCGATCGATGTCACCTGCCGTCCGAAACGCCACGCCGAGCTCGCAAAGGAGCTCTCGCCGGAGAGCGCTTTCGCTGGGCAGCATGGCTGTCGCGCGTCCGAGCAAGTTGATCGTGGCCCTCGTGTCGCCGCGGCCCCACGCTCGAAGACCGGCACGTCCGAGCCGCTCTCCGGCGTCCTCGCCGAGCCGTTGCGCTGCCCGGTCGATCGGCCCAACCTCGGTTCGGTAGGCAAATGCCTGCTCGAGGTGGTAGCCGACGACCTCGTCGGTGCCGCCCGGCTGACGATCGAGCCAGTCGGCGTAGCGCTCGTGGAGGTCGCTTCGGTCGCGCTTGGGAATGCCGGCGTACGCGACGTCGCGGATGAGCACGTGGTGGAAACGAAACGCGCCCTCGTCGACGGCAGGCCAGACGAGGCCCTTCTGGGCCAGCCCTTCGAGGTGGCGTTCGACAGCCGGAGCCTCCGCCTCGGGCGAGAGATCGACGACGCCGGCGTGCGAGAACTCTCGTCCCGCGATCGAAGCGCGGTGAAGGACCGAGCGCTCCTGCAGGTCGAGAAGATCGAGCCGGCTCGCCAGCAGCGCTTCAAGCGACGGCGGGACGTCGGCGAGCATCTCCGACCCGACCTCGTCGGCGTAAGCCATCAGTTGCTCGGCATAGAGGGGGTTCCCTTCGGCGACGGCCACGACCCGCTCGCGCGCGGCCGTATCGAGCTCCGAGCCAGAAGGGATGCTCTCGACGAGGGTCGCGGCGTCCTCGTCGGTCAGCGGAGCGAGCTCGAACGCGTTTTTCGGCGCCCAGGAGGCGCGCTGGTGGAGCACGTCGGGTCTTGCGATGCAGACCAGAAGAACAGGCGCGGTCTCGATCCACTCCTCCAGGTACTCGAGCAGGTCGATCAACGTCGGCTCGGCCCAGTGAACGTCGTCAAGAACGACCAGCAATGGGCGGGAACGCGCGAGCGCCTCGAGGAAGCGTCGCATCGCCCAAGGCGCCTCCCCGGCGGGTACAGCGCCCTCCGCGAGGCCGACGAGCTCGGCGATTCTCCGAGCGACCAGCTGCGCGTCGTCTTCGCCTGAGAGCAGCGCTTCGAGCTCACCTTCCGACCGGGCTCCCGCCTGACGGACGATGTCCACGAGTGGGAGGTAGGTCGCTCCCTCGCCGTACGCGACGCACTTGCCGACCAGGACCGACCAGTCCTCGCGCGCCGTGTTGGCCAACTCGGCCACGAGGCGGCTCTTGCCGATCCCTGCCTCTCCGAGCACCCCGACGATCCGGCAGGTCCGCTCGGCGCGGACGGATTCGAGCTCGGACCGCAGCCGGGCGAGCTCGTCGTTTCGCCCGACCATCGGAGCACTCAGGCGGCGAGCGATCGCGGGTGCCCCCTGGACCGCACCGAGGACGCGATGGGCCTCGATCGGCTCCGCCCGCCCGCGCAACGGCACCGGACCGAACGCCTCGGTCTCGACGGCTTCACGCACGAGCTCGAGCGTCGTGGGGCCTATCAGCACGTCTCCTGGCGCTGCCGCCTGCTCGAGCCGCTTGCCGACGTTGACCGGCGCGCCGGTGACGAACGAACCGCCGACGGCGGCCGCGCCGACGGCCACCTCCCCGGTGTTGATACCCACGCGGAGCCCGAGCTGAATGTCGAGATCACGCTCGAGCGACGCGTTCAGCGCCTCCAACGCCCGTCTCATCTCGAGCGCAGCCCGGATGGCACGAAGGGCATCGTCCTCGTGCGTCACCGGAACGCCGAAGACCGCCATCACCTCGTCGCCGGAGAACTTCTCCACCGTGCCGCCGTGGAGGCCGATCACCGCGCCCATCTCCGCGTAGAAGCCGGATAGGACTCCGCGGTAGGCCTCCGGATCCAGCATCTCGGCGAGCACCGTCGACTCGACCAGATCGGCGAAGAGCACGGTCACCCGTTTTCGCGCGACGGATGGGGCGAGAGCGGCGGCGTCCGGCGGCGAGGGCGGCTCGAGTGACTGATCGTGGACCAGGATCGCACGTTCGACGCGCTGGAGCTCCTCGCTCGGCTCGATGCCAAGCTCATCGCGGAGCACGGTCCGAGCTTCTCTGTAGGCGGTGAGCGCCTCAGACTGCCGTCCCACCCGGTAGAGCGCGAGCATGAGCTGGCGGCGAAACCGCTCGCGGAGCGGATGCTCGGCGACGAGGCTCTCGAGCTCCCCGACGAGCTCGCCGCCGCCGCCGAGCGCGAGATCGGCATCGATCCTTTCTTCGAGGGCGACGAGATGCAACTCCTCGAGTCGTCGGATCTCCGTCTCCGCGAACGACTCGTACGCCAGGTCTTCGAGCGGTCGGCCCCGCCAGAGCGCAAGCGCCTCGCGCAGCTTGCTCGCTCGCTCTGACGGGTCGGCGTCGCGAGCTTCGTCGAGCAACCGTTCGAACCGATGCGCGTCGACCTGCTCCGCGTCGATCTGGAGCATGTAGCCGGGCGGGCGCGAGACGAGCACCTCCGGTCCGACGACCTTTCGGAGTCGCGAGACGTAGTTCTGCAACGACGCCGCCACGGTCTTCGGCGGTTGCTCGCCCCACAGTTCGTCGATCAATCGATCGGACGAGAGCGGCTCATTCGCGTGCAAGACGAAGAACGCGAGCAGCGCACGCGCCTTTCGACGGTCCAGCTGCACGAGTTCCTGACCGTCGTAGACCTCGAGCGGCCCAAGAATGCGGAATTCCATGGCCCCTGCGGACTTTTGTAGCACCTGTTGCTTCTGCCGACTAGCCACGCCCTAAGCGTGCGGTTGGCGCGCGGTTAGAGCCCCGTCCCACGATTCAGCCGCAATGAAGGCAATGCCACGAGTCACGCAGGCTGATGTCCAAGTCCTTCTGGCGGAGATCCAGCGGTATCTCGCGGCGGTCGAGCTGTCCGCCGCCGCCAAGGACACGAGCCACAGTGGCAGCCGGAAGGCCGGTTCCAGCCCTGGTTTGAGATGGAAGGAGGTGAATCTCTTATGAGT
>JBKOXM010000013.1:0-15494 GCA_046724925.1 Actinomycetota bacterium
ATGATCTTGTTTCGGTTCTCCGGCTTGAACGTGACGAGGTCGAACCCGCGCGGCTCGCTCGCCGCGTTCACGAGCTTGAGCACGTGCTTGCCGGCCTCGAGCGGCGGCACCTGCATCCAGTCGTCGTGAGCAGTGACGGTCGCATCGGCCTCGGGCAACTCGAGGCCAGTGCCGCCTGTCACGCGGAACTCGTTGATCATCCCGAGCTTCCAGTGGACGACGCCCTTGGGCGATGGGAACGTGCAAACGAGGGCGTAGTGCCCTGCTCCGAGCCGGCGCATCAACCGAGTCTCCTTGCCGGGGCTGAGCAGCGGCACGCCCCCGACCTGGTCGAGCCAGGGAGTAAAGAACCTCCCGCGGCCAAGCGACGACTTCACATCATCGAGCGTCTTCCCGCTACGCACGCGCATGAGCCAGAACTCGTGGACCTCCTTGCCTCGGTTCTCGACCTCGAGGTCAACGACCCCACCTTCGATCTCCTCAGGCACGACGATGGCGTACTCGGCACCGGTGATTTGAACGGCGCGGGACATTGCGTCATTTCCTCCGCTGCAGCCACAGAGGACGGCAGCGACCAAGGTCACAAGCGACGCACCACGCATCCTTTTCCCAGCCGCGCCTGCTCGGCAGGGCCGTCTAATGGATTTGCCAGGTGTCGCCGGCGGTGAGTAGGGCGGCTAGATCGCCGTCGCCCTTCTCGGTCTTCGCGGCTTCGAGCTGGCCGCTGAGCTGCTCGTCGTAGGTCGCCCGCTCGACCGAGCGGAAGACTCCGATCGGCGTCATCCCGTTCGCGATCAGCGTGATCCGGCTGAGTGCGAACGCCGGGCTTGGCTCTGGATGATTCTCGTTCCAGACCAGCAGCGCTTCCTCCCCCACCTCCGCGACGTCGACGATCTCGGCTGAGCCATCCGTCCGGAGGCGCACGCCTCGCTCGCCCTCCTCGCCGAAGCGCACCGGCTTCCCGTGCTCGAGCATGATCCGGTTGCCCTTGTCGTCGCGGACGGCGTCGAACGCGCCGTCGTTGTAGATGTTGCAGTTCTGCAGGATCTCGACGAAGGCGGCGCCCTTGTGCGCGGCCATCTTGCGCAGCACCTCGGTCAGGTGCGCGCGGTCGGTGTCGATCGCGCGCGCGACGAACGTCCCCTCCGCGCCAAGCGCGACCGAGATCGGGTTGAACGGATGGTCAATCGAGCCGTGCGGGGTCGAGCCCGTCTTCTGGCCGACCGGCGACGTCGGCGAGTACTGCCCCTTCGTCAGCCCGTAGACCTGGTTGTTGAAGAGCAGGATCTTGATGTTCACATTCCGGCGGAGCGAGTGGATCAGGTGGTTGCCGCCGATCGAGAGCGCGTCGCCGTCGCCGGTCACGACCCAGACGGCCAGGTCCGGCCGCGACACCGCCAACCCGGTCGCCAGCGCGGGCGCGCGGCCGTGGATCCCGTGCAGGCCGTAGCTCTCCATGTAGTACGGGAAGCGTGCGGCGCAACCGATCCCGGAGACGAACACGATCCGCTCGCGCGGGATGCCGAGCTCGGGCATGAAGCTCTGCATCGCGGCGAGGATCGCGTAGTCGCCGCAGCCCGGGCACCAGCGCACCTCCTGATCCGACTTGAAGTCCTTGGCGGTGAGCTTGATCATCTTGCCGTCGCCGTTGCCTTCGCTCATCGCGAGCTCCTGAACGTCAGCGTTCCGAGGACGAGGGCGACGACCATCAGAACCGCGGCCCAGAGCCACTCGCCGGAGAAGGCGAGGAACCCGGCGGCGACAATCGCCATCACCGTCGTCATCGGCCAGCGCCCGCGCATTAGAGCATCGCCTCCACTGCTTCCGCGACCTCGCTCGAGCGGAACGGCACGCCGCGCACGAGGTTGAAGCCGGCCGCGTCCACGAGGAACTCGGCGCGCAGGAGCTTGAGCAGCTGGCCGAGGTTCATCTCGGGCACGAGCACGCGCTCGTAACTCCGCAGCACGTCCCCGGTGTTGCGCGGGAACGGATTGAGGTAACGGAAGTGCGCGTGCGCGACCTTGCCGCCCTGCTCGCGCGCGCGGCGCACACCGGCGGCGACCGGCCCGAACGTCCCGCCCCACGAGGCGACGAGCAGCTTCGCGTCGCCATCTGGATCGTCGACCTCGAGCTCGGGGATGTCGCTCGCGATGCCGGCGACCTTCCGCGCGCGCAGGCGCGTCATGGTGTCGTGGTTGTCGGGGTCGTAGGAGACGTTGCCGGTGCCGTCCTGCTTCTCGAGCCCGCCGATGCGATGCTCGAGGCCAGGCGTGCCGGGGATCGCCCACGGCCGCGCCAGCGTCTCCGGGTCGCGCGCGTAGGGCAGGAAGACGCCGTCGTCCGGCGGCTCGGTCGTCAGGCCGACGTCGATCTCCGCGATCGCGTCGAGATCGGGGATCAGCCACGGCTCGGCGCCGTTCGCGAGGTAGGCGTCGGAAAGCAGGTACACCGGGGTCCGGTACTTGATCGCGATCCGCGCAGCCTCGAGCGCCATGTAGAAGCAGTCCCCCGGAGTCGACGACGCGACCACCGGCACCGGCGACTCGGAGTTGCGTCCGAACATCACCATCAGCAGGTCTGCCTGCTCCGGCTTCGTCGGCATCCCGGTCGACGGGCCGGCGCGCTGGATGTCGAGGATCAGCAGTGGCAGCTCGAGCGCGACGGCGAGCCCGACCGTCTCCGCCTTCAGCACGACACCTGGCCCGGCCGACGTGCAGACCCCGAGCGAACCGCCGAACGACGCACCGACGGCTGCGCCGACGGCCGCGATCTCGTCCTCCGCCTGGAAGGTGCGGACGCCGAAGTTCTTGTAACGCGCGAGCTCTTCGAGGATCCCCGAGGCGGGCGTGATCGGATAGGCGCCGAGGAAGAGCGGCAGGTCGGCCTTCTTGCTCGCGGCGATCAGGCCGTAGGCGAGCGCCTGGTTGCCGGTGATCTGGCGGTAGAGGCCCGGCTCGAGCTGCGCCGGTCTGACCTCGTAGGAAACGACGAAGTCCTCGCTCGTCTCGCCGTAGTTCCACCCGGCCCTGAAGGCACGCAGGTTCGCGTCGAGGATGTTCGGCTTCGAGGCGAACTTCTGCTCGAGGAAGGCGATCGTGCCCTCGGTCGGCCGGTTGTAGAGCCACGACATCAAGCCGAGCGCGAACATGTTCTTCGAGCGCTCCGCCTCGCGCTTGGTGACGTCGACCTCCTTCAGCGCCTCGATCGTCATCGAGGTCAGCGCGACCGTGTGCATGTGGAAGTCGTCGAGTGTCCCGTCCTCGAGCGGGTTCGACGTGTAGCCCGCCTTCTCCAGGTTGCGCTCGCTGAACGAGTCGGTGTTGACGATCAGCGTGCCGCCCTTGGGCAGGTCGCCCAGGTTCGTGCGCAGCGCGGCCGGATTCATCGCGACCAGGACGTCCGGCCTGTCGCCGGGCGTGAGTATGTCGTGGTCGGAGAAGTGGATCTGGAAGCCCGATACGCCTGGCAGCGACCCGGCCGGTGCGCGGATCTCCGCGGGGAAATCGGGAAGCGTCGAGAGGTCGTTGCCGAGCAGCGCGGTCTCGCTCGTGAAGCGGCCGCCGGTGAGTTGCATCCCGTCGCCGGAGTCGCCCGCGAAGCGGATGACGACGCTCTCGAGCTGCTCGATCTGTTTGGACACGGACCCTCGGTCGTAGGGTAGCGCCGTGCGCTACGCGGTCGCACTACCGACGGGAGGGGAATGCGGCGATCCGCGCTTCCTCGTCGAGCTTGCCGAGTTGGCGGAGTCGAAGGGCTGGGAGGGCGTCTTCCTCGAGGACTACGTCTTCTACCAGGGCGATCCCGCAATCCCGACCTGCGACACGTTCGGCGCGCTGGCGGCGATGGCGATGCAGACGTCGCGTGTCACGCTGGGCGTGGAGGTGATCGCGTTGCCGCGCCGGCGGCCGTGGGTGGTGGCGCGGCAAGCCGCGGCCGTCGACCAGCTGAGCGGCGGCCGACTGGTCGTCGGGTTCGGGATCGGTGACGCGGGCGATCCCGGCTTCACGCACTTCGGTGAGCCGCTCGAGGATCGCCTGCGCGCTGAGCTCTTCGACGAGGGCCTCGCGATCGTCGCCGGCCTCTGGTCGGGAGCGCCGTTCGCGTTCGAGGGCAAGCACTTCACCGTGCGCGAGGTGACGTTCGCGCCGAGGCCGGTCCAGCAGCCGCGGATCCCGATCTGGATCGGCGGCGGCTTTCCGAACCCGCGCGCGATCGAGCGCTCGCTCCGCTGGGACGGGACGTGCATGTATCGACGCGACGACGGTCACCTGCGCGCCGAGGACGTGCGCGAGTTGCGCGCGCTGGCGGGCGAGCGCGACTGGACGATCGCGCCCGGCGGTCAACCACGGCGCGAGGACTGGGACGAGGAGCGCGAGCAGCGTGCGGCGATCGCGGCCGCGGGCGCCGACTGGTGGGTGGAATGGGTCGAGCCGTCCGACCGCGAGACTATGCACGAGGCGGTCGCGCGCGGGCCGCTCCGCATCGACTGACCAAGGGTCGGCGGAGCGCGCTTACTGCGGCGTGACCGGCGGCATCGTGCGCGCCGGCTCATGTTCCTTACCGCTGTCCCGGCACTCGTTGTAGCTCGCGCCGCCCGGGCCAACTTTCTTGACCCAGCGATGCCAGCCGAGGTAGCAGCGGAGCCTCTTGGCCATGTCTACTCCTTCGCGCCCTCGCGACGCTCGTACTCGATCATCATCCGGCGCAGAAGGCCGTTGAGCTCCTTTTGCTCACGGCGCGTCAGCGCGGAGGCAGCGAGTGACTCCTTGTCCGCCTGCGTCTTCAGCGCGCGCTCGTAGAGCTTCCGCCCGTCGTCCGTCAGTTCGATCTGGAGTCCGCGCCGGTCGTTGGGATCCGGCAGCCGGCGGATGAATCCGGCCTCCTCCAGCCGGTCGAGTCGATTCGTCATCGCACCACTCGACAGCTCGCCCCACTTGGCGAGCACTCCGGGAGACCTGCGATACGGCGGGCCGCCGCGGCGGAGCCCGACCATGATCTTCCAGTCGGCCCAGTCGAGCCCGAACTGGGACAAGGTCTCGTCGTGGCTCTTGCGGATGCGGCGGGCGAGCCCGTTGATCCGGTCGACGAGCCCCTCCACCTCGAGGTCGACCCCCGGAAGCTCGCCCCCAATCTGCGCCAGCCACCGGTCGACGTGGTCCTGCTCAGTCTCCGTCTTTGCTTCCGCCATCGGTCAAAGTCTCTTCGGAAAGTATCTTGACGTCAAGTATCTCGACGTGTATCGTTCGACACCGAGTAGTTCGATGTCAAGAGAGTCTACCTCGAAGGGAGGAGCGACTGTGCATCTGTACGACGCGCAGTATCGAGATCTCGTCGCCCGCGAGCAGCTCGAGGCCCTTCGACGTGCCGCCGCCCGCCCGCCGGAGCGATCACCGCGGCGCGCGCAGGTCTTGCCGATCCGAGCCACATCGTGGACGCCCAAGGCGGCGGAGTGCACAGCAGTGCACGCGCCGCGACCGACCACCCCGTAAGGAGGAGCGATGGCTATCGCCAAGGACACTCAGCACGCCACGACCACGCTCGACGAACTCTTCGCGTCCGACGAAAACGCCAACGAGCGCGCGCATGCGCGCCTCGGCCGCGAGTTCGGCGTCCGCGCATTTGGGGTCAACGCAGTCCGTGCTGATACGGACAAGCGTGTGGTCGGCGAGCACGACGAGCTGGGCCCTGCGTCCGACCGGCACGAGGAGCTCTATCTTGTCGTCGCCGGCCACGCCGACTTCACAGTGGACGAGGAGGAGATCGACGCGCCGGCCGGAACCGCGGTCTTCGTCCAGCCCGAGCTGAAGCGCTCGGCGCTTGCGAAGGAGGACGGCACGACGGTGCTCTCGATCGGCGGCCGGGCCGGCAAGGCGTATCGCCTCGCTCCCGGCCCCGCGATGCGGGAGTTCTTCCAGCTGCACAAGGCGAAGGACTACGAGGGCGCGCGCTCGGTCACGCTGGAGGTGCTCGGCGAGTTCCCCGGGAACGCGTTCATCCTCTACAACCTCGCGTGCCTTGACAGCCTGCTCGGCGAGCCCGACGCGGCGTTCGAGCACCTCGGCGAGGCGCTGGCGAAGTGGCCTGCGTATGCCGAGACCGCGCGGGAGGACGAGGACTTCGACGCGATTCGCGACGACCCCCGCTTCGAGAAACTCGTGCCCGCCGCCTAGTGTGTTGCGGCGCCGCGGTTCCGGGCGTCCGGAGATCGCGGCGCCGCCCGTCTTCTTGCCAGGCGGGCCGCCCACGCGCGGGCCGCCTCGGCCGTGCGAATTCCTTCGCTGCCGGCGCCTTGTGGACGAATCGTCACGCTTCTGACCCATTCGCTCCACGCTCGCCGGCCCTGTGAGCCGCTACCTTCCCCCCGCCCTTCCGATGGGTGGGGTGAGTGGAGGTGGAGGCTCAGCGGAACTGACCGGGAAAGCCGGGGCCAGTCCCGATTCGACACCGCACACCGGGCCGCGACCCGCTCCCGCTCGCGCCTAGCGTTTGACCGCGCGCAGGTAGGCGACCGAGGAACGGGCGACGGCTTTGCGCCCTTCGAAGAGCGGACGGAGATGCGCAAGGAAACGCTCTCGCTCATCGTCCGTCAACGCCTCGTCCATCACCTCGGCGAGCGTCGGCGCGTGTGGGTTGCCGGACAGATTGATGAAGCGCTCCCACGTGAGCGCCTCGTCTTCCCACCCCCAGCCGAGAGCTGCGTCCTTCTCGATCCGCGCGTTCAGATCGAGCTCGACGTTGCCGAAGCCGGCCTCCTCCGCGAACACGAGGAGATCGCGCTCGTCGAAGTCGACGAGCGTTCGCTCATCCGGCGCCTGCTCGTCGTATGCCGCCCGGATCTTGGCCGCGAGGTCGCGCACGCCGCTCAGGTCGAAGCCCATGAACTCAGCCGGGTCGTCGCAGTGGCCGAACTTGTTGATCGGCTCGAAGATCGACAACCGCCCTCCGGTCCGCAGGACGCGGAAGAACGTGCGAAAAGCAGCCCGCTTCGCTTCGAACGGCAGGTAGATCAGGACGGAGCGCGTCGTGACGACGTCCACCGACTCGTCCGGGATCGGGGCGAGGTCCTCCGCCGACGCGTGCACGAATTCGAGTCGATTGCCGGCACTCAGCTCCTGCGCCAGTCCACGGGAGTGGTCGAGCAGATCCTGCGAGACGTCGCTGAAGATCACGCGGCCCTCGGCGCCGACGCGGTCAAGTGCGCCGAACGCGATCAGCCCGTCGCCGGCCCCGACGTCGATGAGGACGTCGCCTTCATGCAGGTCGGCGTTGTCGAGCACGCGGTCGCGCACCGGCGCGAGGTGGCGCATCGTCGCCTCCGCCGCGACGGGATCGCCGCCGAAGCGGCGCTCGAGCAGCCACTGCGCCCAGCGGTCGCGGGCGCCGCTAGGAGTCGACGACACGCCGGATCGTGATCCCCCACGCCCGGCCCGACGCGAACAGCTCATCGGGGTCCACGTCCTCGAGCCAGCCGAGGAAGTGCGGCTCGGCCTCGTCGTCGGTCGAGCCGTACACGGCGGATCGCTCCTCCGGCCGCTCCACGTCGACGATGCCGCGCTCGATCGCGTCGAGGCGCGCCTCGGCTTCCTCGGCCGCCGGGCCCTCGGCGTATCCCTTACCCATCTGCGTTTCGATCGGTCATTTCAGACGGACGCGAAGACGCGGTCTTCGCGTCCTGAAGGTCGGCGCCGCAAGCGGCGCCTTGGCGTATCCCTTACCCATGTGCGTTTGGATCGGTCATTTCAGGCTGACGCGCGGGCCTAGCCCACGCTACACGTCCCTGAATCACGCGGAGCGCTGCAGATGCTGTTCGCGAACTGTCGGCGCCGCAAGCGGCGCCTTGGGCGTATCCCTTGGCCATCTAGGCCGCCTCCGCGAGCAGCGCCCGCAGGTCGACGGGATCTCTGGTCATCGTGAACTCGCCCCGCTCGTCCTTCGGCCATTGCTCGCGTGGCTTGTCGTAATAGAGCTCGATCCCGTTGTCGTCGGGGTCGCGGAGATAGAGCGCGACCGACACGCCGTGATCCGACGCGCCCTCTAACTGGATGCCTGCGTCGACCACCTGCTTCAGCGCCTTCGCCAGGGCGGAGCGATCGGGGTACCGGATCGCAACGTGGTACAGCCCGGTGGTCCCCGGAGGCGGTGGCCCCCCTCCCTTCGACTCCCAGGTGTTCAGCCCGAGGTGATGGTGGTATCCACCCGCCGAGATGAAGGCTGCGGAGTCACCCAGCCGCACCATTTCCTCGAAGCCGAGCACGTCGCGGTAGAACGCGAGCGCTCGGTCGATGTCGGACACCTTCAGATGGACGTGTCCGATGTCGACCCGCGGATCGATCGTTTGGCTCATGGCATGCGACGATACCCGCGCGCGGCCTTCGTTCAGAGTCGGGTTCGGCGCCGGAGCCCAGCGGGCGGCAATTCCTCCCTGCGTTGTGATTCGCCGGAGACGGTCAGGCGCGGTCCGGCGCGCCCGCCGCCCAGGCGGGGCGCACGCGCGCCGGTGCTGGAGCGCGCGCCTCGGCAGGAGCCACGAGCGAGCCGGCGAGCAGCCACACGCAGAACGAGACCCAAGGGACGCCCAGAACATCTGTCTGCACCGCGAGCGTGAGAACCGCGGCAAGCACTGCGGCCACACCGGCGGCGGCCCAGGCCTCGGGCCCCCCCGTCCATGCAGTCCTGACGAGCGCCCAGAGCAGCGCAAGCCCCCAGGCGGCGAACACGAGCATTCCGAGGACGCCCGTCTCGACGCCGATCTCCGCGTAGGTTGACTCGCCGGCGCGGAGGGGGACGTCGGTGCGGGCCGCGGTCTGGCCCGCATTGCCGAGCCCGTATCCCTGCGGATGACGCGCGACGGTCTCGAGCCCGTTCCGGAGCTCCTTCAAGTGAGAGTGGATCGAGGGATCCTCGAGGCTCGCCACCTGGCCCGGCCGTACGCCGAGCTGCTTCGCCCGAGCCCGCTGGTAGGCGAGGTCGGCCTGGAACCAGTGCGTCTCGGGGGCGATCGTCGGATGGGCGGCCGCGAAGGCCACGCCGACGGCGAACGTGCCGACGGCCAGCCCGACCGGCCAGAGGCGCCGGAGCGCCAGCGCGAGGACGAGAAAACCCGCGACCAGCGCGAGCAGCGCCGACCGTGTGAACGTGAAGAGCAGCCCAACGCCGGCGAGCCCGGCAAGCGGCAGCAGCAGCCGGGGGCGAACGCGCAGCGCGGCCCCAAGGCAGAGGGCGGCCACCATCATGTACGCGGTTCCGAGCGGGCTGAGAAAGGTCGACACGAGGCGACGAAGCAGCTCGTCCTCACCCTTGTTGATCACGAAGTTGTCGGGGAGCCCGGCCGGGCCGTGCGACTCCCACCCGAACTGCCGGCGGAAGTAGTCGGCTACGTGGGCGTCCCGCCACCACTCGATCGGCACCGCATAGAGCTCGACGAGCCCCAGGGCGGCGACCGCCGCCGCAGCCCCGACGATCGTCCACGCGATCCTCCGAAGCTCGGCGCCCCTCAGTGAGAGCGAGCGGCCGAGGAGATAGGCGGCGACGAAGGCGAGGTCGTGGCGGAGGGCGTAGAGCACGCTCTTCGACGTCGCGTCGCCGTCGAGCGCCGACTGCGGGATGACGGCGTAGAGGAGGACGAAGCCGGCGAACGCAGCGGCGAGGGCGTCGACGAGCCCGGGCCGGAACGGGAGCTTGCGGGCGCGCCAGCTGTCCAGCGCGATGCGCGCGAAAGCAACGGCGAGGAGGATCTCCTTCCAGGCCTGGATCGCCGTCAACGCGTTCCCGTGCACGCCGGCCCAGTAGAGCGTGGCCATGACGGCGTTGTGGAGCGCGAGCCCGACGATGAACGCGTAGACCGCGACGAGCGGCCGGCGCCACACGGCGACCGCGCCGGCGCCGAGGAGGACGGCGTAGACGGCGAGCGCAAACGCCGTGATCACGCTGCGAGGGTACTAGGAGAGCCGGGGACGCTAGGAGGGCCGGGGACGCCTACACGTCCCCGGCCACATGCGACCTCCCCCTTACGGAGGCCAGGGGTTCCCCGCGACGAACGCTGCGATTCCCATCGCAGCGAGGGTCGCGAGCAGAGCCTTCATCCGGCCCCTCATGCCGAACCTCCTCTCGTTTCCCCTCGTTCGAGGCCCCACGGCCCGGAGCCTGAATCCGATACCGAATCGTCACATGCATTTTGTGTCAAGGTTCTAATGGACATTTGACGATCCCCCCGAAGGTGATAAATATCGGCGGTCGTGCCGATGAGTGAGGCCGAGGGCAGGTCCGAATCGATCGGCGAGCGGCTTCGCCGCCTGCGGCGCGAGCGCGGCATGTCACAACGCGAGCTCGCCTCGCCCGGCGTCTCGTACGCGTACATCTCGCGCATCGAGGCCGGGACGCGACAGCCGTCCGTGAAGGCCCTTCGAATGCTCGCCCGCAAGCTCGGCGTCTCTGCGGATTTCCTCGAGACTGGATCTGAGCTCGCCCCGGGCGAGCAGCGGGAGCTGGAGATCGCCAGTGCCGAGCTCTCCATGCGCCTAGAGGCTCACTCGGCCGAGGTCAGCGAAGCGCTCGAGCGCCTGCTGGACGAGGCGGTCCTCGCCGGCGACCTTTCGGCGGCCACTCGCGCGCGCGCCACTCTCGGTCTCGCCGCCTTCGAGGACGGCGACTTCGTGCGTGCGATCGCATTGCTCGAAGAAGTCGTTCCGCATGTCACCCCGAGCGCGCGGCCGGACGCCTACGCAACCCTCGGACGGTCGTACGCCGCAACCGGCGCGCCGCAGCGTGCGGTCGAGATCTTCCAGCGTTGTCTCGACGGCCTCGAGAGCGACGCCCCCGAGAACACGTCGACCCGGATCCGTTTCGCCGCGTATCTCAGTGCAGCCCTTACCGACCTGGGAGAGTTGGAGCGGGCCGAATCGCTCCTCAGCGACGTCCTCAGCGAGACCGGCGAGTTCGTCGATCCGTACAGCCGCGTTCGGCTCTACTGGTCGATCGCGCGCGTCGCCGGCTTCCAGGGACAGCTCTCCGTCGCCCTCGACCACTACCGTCGAGCCGTGGCGTTGCTCGAGGCGACCGAAGACACGCTCCATCTGGCCCGTGCACACATCGGGTGCGCGTGGACGCTGAACGCGGCCGGCCGCGGCGGCGAGGCCCAGAAGCATCTCGAGGCTGCAGAGCGCTTGCTCGGAAGCAGCCCCGCGCCCGCCGACCTCGCATCGCTCCGAACCGAGCAGGCGAAAGCCGCTCTCCAACTCGGCGAGCTCGAGGACGCGATCGAGCGCGCGAAAGAGGCGATCGAGCTCCTCGGCGAGAGCGAGCCCGGCGAGCAGGGAGTCGCGTGGGCGACCTTGGCGGACGCACAGACCTCGCGCAACGAGGTCGCCGAGGCCGACGACTCCTACCGTCGCGCGACCATGCTGCTTGCCGACAACGACCGTTTCCGCGAAACCGCACAGGCCTACCGGTCGTGGGCGAAGCTCCTGCGGGAGGCCGGTCGCGAGGCCGAGGCGCTGGACGCGCTCGAGCGCGCGACCGACTACGCGGTTCGCCAACCATCGACCCTCGCTTCGGCGAAGCGGTGACGGTCGAGACCGGCCTCAGAGCAACCGGCCCCTACTCGCTCCAACTGACCGCCCGGCGCGCGGGCGACTCGACGCGGAGCTTCCGCGACGGCCTGCTCAGGTGTGTGCTCGAGGTCGACGGCCGCCTCGAGTGGGCCGAAGCCTGGCAAGTGCCGGACGGGACGGTGTATACGCGCACAGAAAGCGAGGAAGGCCTGGCGCAGCTCCGCTTCATCCTCGCGATCGATGCCGATCACAGCGAGTTCCTGCGTCGCTTTCGCCGCGATCGGATGCTCCGCCTCGCCATCCCGCAGCTCGCGGGCATGCGTCAGCTTCGTCTGCCCACGGTCGCGCACGCCCTCTTGCGTGCGTTCTGCGGGCAGTTGATCGAGTCAAGGCGGGCCCGGGCGATCGAGTGGCGAATCGTGGCGGCGTCCTCTCCCCCGCTGGGCGACCGGCACGCTGCCGCGACGCGCGAGCGACTCGGACGGATGGCTCCGGCCCAGCTTCGACGCCTGGGGCTCCACGCGCGACGCGGTGCAGCGCTCGTCCGGTTGTGTCGTGACCTCGACCTCGAGCGACTCCGCTCGCTGCCGACCGACGTCGTCGCCGCGAGGCTCGAGCGAGAGCGCGGGATCGGCCCCTGGTCAGTCGGGGTCGTGTGCCTCGAGGGTCTTGGCCGGGCCGAACAGGCCCTCGTCGGCGACCTCGGCCTGGTCAAGCTCTGCTCAGCGCTGCACGGTCGTTACGTCGAGCCCGCCGAGACCGCGGAGATCCTCGAGCCCTACGGCGAGTGGGCCGGTCTAGCGGGGCTGTACCTGATGTCGGCCTTCGCCCGCGGCCTGCTGCCGATTCCGGCCGACGCAAGGATCCGCCGACCGCCCCAACGCATCCACGGGCGCACCGAAGAGCGCGCGGCCTAGGAGGGTTTCGCGGAGTACTAGGCTGCCTGGGTGGCAGTCGAGGAACGTCGGATCGCGATCCTGGGCGCCGGCAAGATCGGAGAAGCGCTGCTGGCCGGGCTGCTCACGTCGGGGTGGCGAGAGCCGGGAGAGATCGTCGTCACCGGACGAAGACAGGAGCGGCTCGACGAGCTTGCGGAGCGCTACGGCGTACCCACGACGCTCTCGAACACGGAAGCGATTGTCGGTGCGCGCGTGGTCGTGATCGCGGTGAAACCGCAGGACATCGACGGGCTGTTGGGCGAGATCGGCGGTGTTCTCGGCGCGGAGCAGACGGTGCTTTCGATCGCGGCCGCAATCCCGACGTCCGCGATCGAGGAGCATGTCTCGCCCGGCGTCGCAGTCGTTCGCGCGATGCCGAATGCTCCAGCTGTCGTCCACGAGGGAATCGCCGGCATCTGTGCAGGCGCGCATGCGAGCGACGATCACCTTGCCCTCGCGGAAGAGGTGTTGTCGCACCTCGGCGCGGTCGTGCGCGTACCGGAGCGGTACATGGACGCGGTTACCGCCGTCTCCGGTTCCGGCCCCGCGTATTTCGCGCTTCTCTCGGAGGCGATGATCGAGGCCGGGATCTTGCTCGGGCTCGGCCGTGAGATCTCGACCCAGCTCGTCATCCAAACGATGTTCGGAACCGCGAAGCTCTTGCGCGACGAGCAGATCCATCCGGTCGAGCTTCGTGAAGCCGTCACCTCGCCCGGCGGCACGACGATTCGGGCGATCCGCGAGCTCGAGCGCGCAGGTGTGCGCGCGGCCTTCCTGAACGCGATTCAGGCTGCAATGGAGAGGTCGAAGGAGCTGGCCGAAGGCGAGTTGTGAGCGCGGGCGCGCTGCGCGGCGTCGACGACCTGGTCGTGGCCGCGACCGAAGACGAGGCAGCCGAGGAAGTCGCGCGCCGCCTTGTCCAGGTGGCGCGCGCCGGCGGTGAGATCGCGCTTTCCGGCGGCGGGACGCCCGGACCGGCATACCGCCTCGCAGCCGAGCTCGAACCGGACTGGAGCAAAGCAGGCATCTGGTGGGGCGACGAGCGGTGCGTCCCACCTGACGATGAGAGGTCGAACTTCCGGCTCGCCCGGGAGACCTTGCTCGACCGCCTCGGACATGCGCCGCGGCGGATCCATCGCATTCAGGGGGAGCGAGACCCGGCTGAGGCCGCGGACATCTACGACGAGGAGACGCGGGGCCTCGTGCTCGACCTCGCGCACATGGGGATCGGCCCGGACGGGCACACAGCCTCCCTCTTTCCGAACGCAACTTCGCACGAGGAGCGCTCGCGGAGAGCGGTCGCCGTCGACCGGCCCGATCGGCTGTACGGAGTCACGCTCACGCTGCCCGTACTCTCGTCCGCTCGGATCGTCCTCTTTCACGCTGTCGGTCCGGAGAAGGCCGATGCGGTGCAGAAGGCGTTCGCGGGGCCTCCAAGCGCCGCGACGCCGGCGAGCCTACTTCGATCGACGAATGGTGAGACGGCCGTGATCCTCGATCGTCAAGCCGCTTCAAAGCTAGACCTCTAGACAGCGCGACGAGAGTCCTATATGTATTCCCGCGTGGCAGGTGCCGGCGAAGCGCTCACGATCGAGCGTCCGGAGCAACTCAAGGCGCTCGGCCATCCTCTCAGGCTGAAGGTCCTCGAGCTCCTCGGACAGGACGACGTGCAGATGACGAACCGCGAGCTCGCCAAGCGGCTCGACGTCGATCCCGGCCACCTCCACTTCCACGTCCGCATGCTGCTGCGTGCAGGACTGATCGAGCGGGCCGACGGCGGCCGGGGACGTGAAAAGCCCTACAGAGCGGTCTCGAGGGCGATCCGAGTCGCGCCGGAGCTTCTCGCGGTGGGCGCGACGGCCACGAACGACATCCACGCGGCGATGCTCGACGAGGTGCAGGCAGGGTGGGCGAAATTCGGGCCCCAGGGCCGTTTTCGCAGCGCCCAGATGACGGTCCGCCTGGATCCCGAACGCGTCCGCGAGCTCTGGGACCAGCTGTCCAAACGAGCGGACGAGCTCGAGGACAGCGACCGTGAGCCACTTGCGATCACGCTCGTCGCCCATCCCCACACGGCCTCGGAACCCAGGTAGCGCCGCCCTCTCGCACCCCGGCACGACCGCAACGGCCCCGTCCCAACCTTGTGACAAGTTGTCACTTGGTCGGGCCGAGGGTCTTCAGGCCGGAGGTCGGCGTGCGCGCCGGAGATCAGTTGAGCTTGTGACAATTTGTCACTTGCTCGGTAGCAAGCTCGATTCGAGCTCGGCCGCGAGGCCACGGCGCTCGGCGAGTGCCTGGAGCACGATCACGGTGTCCGCGACGGGGACGTCCTCGAGATACTCGTCCCGGGTCTCGAACGACTCGAGCACTTCCTCGACTGACTCGATGTAGCCGACCGCGTCGGTTCCCGCCGCGATCATCGCGAGCGCATCACCGACCGGGCGAGGGAAGTCATCGCGCGTGCGAATCGCGTCGGCATGTACGCGTGCATCGTCGTCCTGGCCGATCGTGAGGAGCGCGAGCGCGGCCGCGTAGCGACCGATCGGCGAGTCCGCATCGGCCGCGCCAGCCTCGAGCGCCCAGCGTGCCTCGTCGGCGGCAGCCGTCCAGTCAGCGGCCAGGATGCGGGCCTTGAGCGCGCCAATCGGCCGCCCCCAACTGCCGGCCGGCGCAATCGGGAAGCTCTCCCGGTATCGCTCGGCCGCCCGCGCGAGCCACTCTCTCGCCTCGTCCTGCCGCCCGCACATCAACAACGCGAGACCCGCGCCGTACGCAGCGTTCCCCAGTCGCGTGAGTTGACGCTGGCGAGCGTTGTCGTCCTCCAGTGCGTCGACGCGCGAGCTGCCTTCCTCATACCGTGACCGCTCCCGCTCGAACTGCGTGTCCCAGTTGCCCATGTCACCCATTCTTCGCGTTTACCCGTGCTCAGATCGGCTATGCTTCGACTCGGCGGAGCTGGATTGGGGAATCGCACGAGCCCGCCGCTTCATTTCGGTCTAAGCAGCAC
>JBKOXM010000125.1:0-4259 GCA_046724925.1 Actinomycetota bacterium
TCCTGATGGCACTCACCCTCTCGACCGCCGGCGAGTCCCATGGGCCTGCTCTGGTCGCGATCCTCGCGGGCCTACCGGCCGGTCTCGCGGTCGACAAGGCCGCGATCGACGCCGACCTTCGACGCCGGCAGCAGGGCTACGGGCGCAGCCCGCGCCAGCAGCTCGAGCAAGACGAGGTGGAGGTACTCGCCGGTCTCCGCCACGGGCGCACCCTCGGCACGCCCCTCGCGCTGGTCGTGCGAAACCGCGACCACTCGAACTGGGCATGGGGGATGAGCCCATGGCCGCCGCAGGGCGAGCCCACCGGCAAGGGAACGAAGCCCGTGACGTTGCCTCGACCCGGACACGCCGATCTCGCCGGCTCGCTCAAGTACGGGCTGGCCGACGCACGCGACGCGCTCGAGCGGGCGAGTGCGCGCCAGACGGCGGTGTTCGTCGCCGCCGGAGCCGTCGCGAAGGCGCTCCTGGGCGAGCTCGAGATCGCGGTCGAAGGTCGAGTGGAGGACGAGGACGGCCTGCGGGCCCGGGTCGACGCGGCGCGCGGAGACCGAGACACCGTCGGAGGCGTCGTGGAGGTACGAGCGCGAGGGGTTCCTCCCGGGCTCGGTTCATACGCGACGCGCGACGAGCGGCTCGACGCCGGCATCGCCGCCGCGCTCATGGGCATTCAGGCCGTGAAGGGCGTCGAGATCGGAGAAGGGTTCGCGCTCGCGGCCAAGCGAGGGTCGGAGGCGCACGACGAGATCGTGGCCGACGAAGCGGGCCTGCATCGCGAGACGAACCGGGCCGGCGGGATCGAGGCCGGCGTCACGAACGGCGAGGAGATCGTCGTTCGCGCAGCCATGAAGCCGCTGCCGACCTTGATGAGGCCGTTACGCTCCGTCGACCTCGAGAGCGGCCAGCCCGGCGAAGCGCTCGTCGAGCGGAGCGACGTCGCCGCAGTCGAAGCGCTTGCCGTCGTCGCAGAGGCTGCGCTCGCCTTCGAGTTGGCCCGCGCCGCACGAGAGAAGTTCGGCGGCGATTCGCTCGCCGACTTCCTCTCTGCCTACCGCGCGTACCTCGAGCGGATCCCATGGCGGCCGCGCTAGACCGTCACGTCGCGCTCGTCGGCTTCATGGGGGCAGGCAAGACGATGCTCGGGAAGCGCGTCGCCGAACGGCTCGGTCGCCGCTTCGTCGACGTCGACCGCGAGATCGAGCACGAGACAGGCGTCCAGATAAACCGCTTGTTCGCGGAGCGGGGCGAGGCGGCCTTCCGCGCTGCGGAGACCCGGCGCGCGCTCGAAGCGCTCGAGGCTGGGCCTCCGGCGGTCGTTGCGCTCGGCGGGGGGGCGGTCGGCTCCGAGCAGATTCGCGAAGCGCTCCGGCTGCATGCTCTCACGGTGTTCGTGGACGTCGGCCCCGACGAGGCCTGGCGCCGCGTTCGCCGGAGCGAACGGCCGCTCGCGCAGGACGAGCTGCGGTTTCGCGCCCTCTACACCAAGCGCCGACCCCTGTACGAGCAATGCGCGGATGTGCACGCGGACGACCAGGACGCGATCGTGCTGGCCGCCGGCGGCGTGCATGTCGAGGCGAGCGCTCTCGAGCGCCTCGGTGAGCTCGTGCCGGGGCCCGGCCGCGTCGCCCTGGTGACGGAGCCACGGGTCGCTGGCATTCACGGGGCGGCTGCCCAGCTTGCACTCGGGGCGAGAGTCGTCGGCGTGCACGAGCTTCCGGAGGGCGAGGAGGCGAAGCAATTCAGCGTGTGCGAGCGGCTCTGGCAGGACTTGCGGCTCGAGCGGGGCGACACGCTCGTCGCTCTGGGCGGCGGGGCGCTCACCGACGCGGCCGGCTTCGTTGCGGCGACGTATCTACGCGGGATCGACTGGGTTGCCGTGCCGACGACGCTGGTCGGTCAGGTGGACGCGGCGCTCGGTGGCAAGACGGCTCTCAACTTGCCCTCCGGCAAGAACCTCGTCGGCGCGTTCCACTGGCCTTCACGCGTGATCTGTGATCCCGCGCTGCTTGGAACCTTGCCGAAGAGCGAGCTTTCGAACGGATTGGCGGAAGTGGTCAAGACGGGCCTGCTCGCCGGTGAGCCGCTCTGGGAGCTCGACCGGCCCGACCAGGTCTCTCGCTGCGCGGCCTTCAAGACAGCCGTCTGTCTTCGCGACCCCTACGACCGCGGCGAGCGCGCGATCCTCAACCTCGGCCATACGTTCGCTCACGCCCTCGAGGCCGCCGCGGATTACGAGCTTCCGCACGGGCGCGCCGTCGGTCTCGGTCTCCTCGCGGCGTTGCGGCTGTCGGGCCGTCCGACCGACGCGGTCGAGAGCGTCCTCGCCCCTCGTGCGGTCGAGGTCGATCCCGAGCGCGCCTGGCAGGCACTCCTGCGCGACAAGAAGATGGCCGGGGGCGAGATCCGGCTCGTCCTCATGGGCGAAGACGGACCGCGCGTCGACACCGCTCCGCCGGCGGATGTCCGCACGGCTTTGGAGGCACTCATCGCCTAGAGTCGCCCGGTGCGAATCGAGGTCCTGAACGGCGTCAACCTCGACGTGCTGGAGCGGCGGGATCCGGACCAGTACGGCGGCCTGAGCCTCAGCGAGCTCGAGACACGCATCTATGAATGGGCACGCGCCCTCGGTTGCACTGCGCGCTGTCGGCAGACGAACAACGAGGGCGAGTTCGTCGAGTGGTGTCACGACGTGGTCGACTCCGTGGACGGCGTGATTGCGAACCCAGGAGCGTGGACGCACTACAGCTACGCGATCCGCGATGCGCTGGAGCTGATCGCGGCTCCCGTTGTCGAGGTTCACCTCTCGAACATCGACGACCGTGAGGAGTGGCGGCGGCAATCGGTGATCGCGGACATCGCCGCCAAGCGGATCATCGGCAGGGGGCCAGAGGGATATCGCGACGCGCTGGAGTTCCTCGCGAGCAGCTCATGACGAGGCTCGAGCGCCTGCGGGAGGCGCTGGAAGCGCCCTTGCTGGTCACCACGCCGGTCAACGTCTTGTATCTGTGCGGCCTCGAGAGCTCGAACGCTGCGCTGCTGGTCGATGGCGAACGTGTCGTGCTCTTCTCGGACTTCCGCTATGCCGAGGCGGCGCGGGGCGTCGAGGGTGTCGAATTCGTGGAGATCGAACGGGCACTCCTTCGAGGCGTTCGCGGGCATCTCGACGGCCGCGTCGGGTTCGAGGCCGCCCAGGTCAGCTATGCCGGCTGGGAGGAGCTGAGTGAGAGCGGCGCGGAGCTCCTTCCGACGACAGGGGTCGTGGAGCGTATGCGCGCGGTCAAAGACGACGGCGAGATCGCGAGCATCCGCCGGGCGGCAGAGATCACAAGTGAGGCCTACGCGAGGCTGGCAGAAGAGCCGTTCGTCGGTCGCAGCGAAAAGGACCTCGCGTGGCGTATGGACGTGTTGATGCACGAGCTCGGTGCGGACGGCCCCGCCTTCCCGACGATCGTGGCGGCCGGCGCCAACGCCGCCACACCGCACGCGCATCCGGGCGGTCAGCTGATCGAGCCGGACCAGACGGTGATTGTTGACGCCGGCGCGAGGGTGGACGGTTATGCGGCCGATTGCACGCGCACCTTCGCGACGGGTGAGCTTTCGTCCGAGCTGGCCCGAGCCTATGCAGTCTGCCTCGAGGCGCAGCAGGCAGGTGTTGACGCCGTCGCGCCCGAAGCGCGCGGGAAGGAGGTCGATTCGGCCGCGCGGAGCGTGATCGCGGACGCGGGCTTCGGCGACGCGTTCGGCCACGGTCTCGGACACGGAGTCGGCCTGCTCGTCCATGAGGCGCCGGTGCTGCGGCCGGAGTCCGAAGACGTCCTCGAGCTGAGCAATGTCGTCACGGTCGAGCCAGGGATCTACCTGCGAGGTACGGGCGGGATCAGAATCGAGGACCTCGTCGTCGTCACCGATGGCGACCGCGAAGTGCTGACGACGTTCACGAAGGACATCGTCCTCGTCAGGTAGATCAGGGTCTGTCCCTAGGACCAGAGCCTGTTTGCAACGGAATCGTGCTCGTTCGGCGCGGGAGTGTGTCGATTTGTCCATGCCGTCGTTCACTACACTCGCCGACGGTGGCTGAGACGGTCTCGACGAACCAGTTCCGAAACGGTATGCACATCCAGATCGACGGCGACGTCTGGCGCATCCTGGAGTTCCAGCACGTCAAGCCCGGCAAGGGCGGCGCGTTCGTCCGGACGAAGCTCAAGGGCCTCGACTCGGGCACGGTCGTCGATCGGACGTTCCGGGCCGGTGAGAAGTTCCCG
>JBKOXM010000050.1:0-4492 GCA_046724925.1 Actinomycetota bacterium
TGATCGCCGTCGCCCGCGGCCGTTCGACGCGCAGTATCGTCGTGATGGCCCATCGCGACGATACGGGTGAAGGGCCGGGCGCGAACGACAACGCGTCGGGTACGGCCGCGCTGATCGCACTCGCCCGGTCGTATGCGACGCCGAGCGGATCGGCTGCCGCAGGGCTCGACCACCGGCTCGTCTTCCTCTCGACCGACGGCGGTGCTTTCGGAGGTCTGGGTGCAGACCACTTCGCCCGTACCTGGCCGGGCCGGGAAGAGATCGTTGCCGTCATCAACCTCGACTCGGTCGCGGGGAGTGCAGAGCCGCGAATGGTGCTCACGGGCGACACGCCCCGCCTCCCGAACGACGTGCTCGTGCGAACGACAGCCTCCGAGCTCGCAGGCGAGACCGGGCACGCGCCGCCTCGTACGGGCCTGGTCCGGCAACTGGTCGATCTCGCGTTCCCGTTCAGCCGCTACGAACAGGCGCCCTTCGTGGCCCAGGGCATCCCGGCTCTGACGATCACGACCGCCGGCGACCGCCCGATCGACCCGATAGCGGACACACCGTGCGCGCTCGACAAGGAGCGGATGGCGCAGATCGGACGGGCGGCGCAATCAGTGATCGGCTCGATCGACCAGGCCGGCGATCTACCGCCCGGGCCCTCCTCCTACCTCTATCTCGGAGATCGCTTCGTGCGCGGGTGGGCCGTGATCCTCGTCCTCGTCACCGCCCTCCTTCCGTTCCTCGCGGCCACTGTGGATCTGTTCGCGCGCTGCCGCCGTCGGCGGATCTCACTCGCGCCGGCGCTCCGGAGCTACCGCAGCCGCCTCGCTTTCTGGCTCTTTGTCGGAGTCGTGTTCTGGGCGCTCGGAATCCTCGGCGCGTGGCCCGACGGCGCCGCGCGGCCGCCGGCACTTCAGGGGGACGCCGTCGCCCGTCTCCCCGCGACTGGTCTCGCAGTGCTCCTGACTGCCGCGTTGGTCGGGTGGCTCGTCGCGCGCGCCCGTCTTGTCCCGCGCCGTCAGCTGAGTGCGGATGAGGAGCTCGCGGGGCATACGGCCGCGCTTCTCGTCCTCGGCGTGATCGCGCTTCTCGTGATCGCGACGAACCCGTACGCGCTCATCCTCGTACTTCCCGCAGCACACGCATGGCTCTGGCTGCCGCAAATACGGGATCGGCCGATCTGGACGCGCTTGGCCGTCCTGGCGGCGGGCTTCGCCGGCCCGGCCTTCTTGATCGGATCGTTCGCGACGTCCTACGGTCTCGGACCTGATGCGCCCAGATACCTCGCGGAGCTCGTGGCGCTCGGGTACGTCGAGCTGCCCGCCGTCCTTCTCTTCCTCGCCTGGTTGGCGGTAGGCGGTCAGCTGGCGGCGCTTGCCGCCGGCCGGTACGCGCCGTATCCGGCGGCGGAGGAGCGTCCACCGCGAGGTCCTATCCGCGAGACGATCAGACGTGTCGTGCTCACGGCACGCTCGCGCAGGCGCACATCCGGCGAGGCCCAAACCGCCTTGGAGGCCTGATGAGGAAGTTTGCGCGGACGGCAGGGACGCTCATGATCGTCGCCGGCGTCGCCATGCTCGCGTGGGCGCTGCTCGTATGGCGCTGGGAGGACCCGTTTACCAGTCTGTATACAGCGTGGAAGCAGCGGGAGCTCGCCACCGAGCTGGACCGGCAGATCGAGACGTTCAGGCCCACAGTTCCCGCCGGGGCCTCCCTCGCAGCGGTACGGCGAAGCGTCGCCCTCGACGCGGCGCGCTACCGCCGCGAGGCGAAGGAGGGCCAAGCGATCGGACGCATCAAGATCCCTCGACTCGACGTGAACATGGTGGTCGTGAACGGCACCGATCACGAGTCGCTCAAGCGCGGCCCTGGCCGCGAGACCTCGACGTACATGCCGGGACAGCAGGAGCTCGTCTACATCGCGGGCCACCGGACGACCTACGCGGCGCCGTTCTCCCACATCGAAAACCTGCGGCCGGGCGATCGCGTGACGCTCGAGCTCCCGTACGCAACGTTCACGTACGCAATCACGGGCCATCGCGTCGTCCGCGCGAACGCGCTCTGGGTGCTTCGCTCACGGCATCGAGAAGTGCTCGCGCTCCAGGCCTGCCACCCGCGCTTCTTCGCGACCGAGCGCTACATCGCTTACGCGCGCCCCGTCGGCGTCACGCCGCGCGGCGGACACGAATACGTGCTCGCCGCGGCGAAACCGGCTCGCGACTAACGCAGGCGGAGATAGCGCGCGGAGGCACCCTCCGCCAGCTCGCCCTCGCCGCGCGGAACGAGCACGAGCGCATCGGCTTCGGCGGCCCGAGCGATCATGTGCGACTCCTGGCCGGCCAGCGGTTCGAGCACGACCGCGTCGCCGTCGATTCTCGAGCGCGCCCGCGCGAGCTCGTCGCGCACGGGATTCCGCCGCAGAGCACGCGAAAGGCGTCCCAGCTCGAACCGCGGCAACGGATCGACCGACCCCTGCAGCGCAAGCACGGCAGGCCGCACGAAGAGCTCGAAGCCGACGAGGGACGACACGGGATTGCCGGGCAACCCGAAGACGAGCGTCGACCCGCGCACCCCGAAGCTGACCGGCTTGCCGGGCTTGACCGCGACGCCCCAGAAGATCTCTTCGACCCCGAGGTCTCCCTCGATCCGCCGGACGAGGTCGTGCGGGCCGACGGAGACGCCTCCAGAAGTGATCAACACGTCGGCCTCGAGCCCGCGCGCAAGGGTCGCGCGATGCGCCTCCACGTCGTCGGCAACCGTGGGCAGACGCTCGACCTCGGCGCCCGCCTCCTCGAGCGCAGCCGCCACGATCAGACCGTTCGCCTCGTAGATCTCGCCTGGGCCCAGAGCCTCGCCGGGAGGTCGGAGCTCACTGCCGGTCGCGACCACGGCGGCCCGCGGGCGACGTCCGCATGCCACCTCCGCGATCCCCGCCGCCACCAGCGCTCCGAGATGTGCCGGAGCGAGTCGAATACCGCGCGACACGACGACGTCACCTGCGTGGACGTCTCCTCCGCGCTCTCTGACATTGGCGCCCCGTTCGACCGGCTCCGGAATCTCGACGTTGTTGCCATGCTCGACAACATACTCGAGCGGGATGACGGCATCGGCACCTTCCGGGACGACACCGCCGGTTGCGATCGACATCGCCTCGCTGGGGGCAAGCGGGTGCGGAGCCGGCGTACCGGCCGCGATCCGTGCGGCGACGGGGAGGATCCCAGGCGTATCCGCGGCTCGCAGTGCGAAGCCGTCCATCGCGGAGCTCGGGAAAGGCGGAAGATCGATCGCCGCGCGCGCGTCCTCGGCCAGGACGCGGCCGGCTGCTTGTCCGATGGCGACCGCTTCGGTTCCGAGGATGCCCGTCCGCTCGAGCACGAGCGACTGGGCCTGCGAGAGCGGCAGGAGCTCGGCCATGCCGCGCATAAGCTATCGGCGTGCTCTCAGTCGTCGTTCCGCTCTACAACGAGGAACGCAGCCTGGACGCGCTCTACGCCGAGCTTCGAGCCGTGCTCGATGATCGCGGGCCCTGGGAGGCGATCTTCGTCGACGACGGCTCCACGGACGAATCCTTCGCCGTGCTCACGCGGCTGCACGCAAGCGCTCCCAACGTGCGCGCGGTGAGGCTGCGACGCAACTTCGGCAAGGCCGCGGCGTTGGCCGCCGGTTTCGCACGGGCAAGCGGCGAGATCGTCGTCACAATCGATGCCGATCTGCAGGACGATCCGCGTGACATTCCGCGCCTGCTCGCGAAGCTCGACGAGGGGTTCGATCTCGTCTCGGGTTGGAAGGCGCACCGGCGGGACCCCTTTACGCGCCGCATCCTCTCGCGTGTGTTCAACGTCGTCACCGGCCTCGTTTCCGGCGTGAAGCTCCACGACTTGAACTCAGGGCTCAAGGCGTACCGGGCTGACGTCGTCCGCGGGCTTCGGGTCTACGGCGAGCTCCATCGCTTTCTGCCGGTCCTCGCGCACGATCGCGGCTACCGGATCGCCGAGCTCCCGGTCAACCACCGCCCCCGTGCCCACGGTCGCTCGCGCTACGGCCTCGAGCGCTACCTCCGTGGGTTCCTCGACCTCTTGACGGTCACGTTCATGAGCAGGTACAGGCATCGGCCGCTTCACCTCTTCGGCGGGCTCGGACTGATCCTCGGATTCCTCGGCTTCGTCGTCCTCGCCTACTTGACCGTGCTGAAGGCGCTCGGCGAGGCAATCGGTCACCGTCCGCTGCTCATCCTCGGCGTCCTGCTCGTCGTCGTGGGCATCCAGCTGTTCTCGCTCGGTCTCGTCGGCGAGCTCGTCACGAGCCATCATGAGGAACGCGCTGCCGAGCGGGAGGAGGCGGACGCCCACGTCGACGAGGTTCTCGCGTAACTCGTAGCGCGTCGCGCGCGTGCGAGTCCTCTACTTCGGCACCTACGAGCGCGACTATCCGCGCAACGCGCAGGTGATCGCCTGCCTGCGCCGGAGCGGAGTGGAGGTGTTAGAGCGCCACGTCGGTGTGTGGG